>DASVGZ010000057.1:0-7169 GCA_036379275.1 Acidiphilium sp.
ACCTGTCGTTCATACTGCCGGAATCGCGCTCCAGCGACGGCGAGCGGTTCTGGCTCTCCGCGATCAGACCATCGTAAAGCGAGACCTGGGTCGCGAGCAGGTTGGGTGTGTAGTGCCCCTCGTCACGCCCGACGCCGACCAGCGCGTTCGGCTCCTCGGCCCCCGCCGAGACGATGCCGCGCGGTCGGTGATACTTGAACGACCGCCCGACCAGATGCACGCCGTTGGCAAGCAGCGCGGAGGCCAGCGTATCACCCGCGAGCCCGGTGTAACTCCTGCCGTCGAAGCTGAACGAAAGCGGCTTCGCCCGGTCGATGCGCCCGCCCGCCGGCAGCCGGAACGACCCGCTCATGACTGGCTTCCCGTGGCCTGATCGGGTCGCGCCTCACCCATTTTATAGGTCGTGACGAAATGATCGGTCACGGTGTCGCGCAGCGCGTTGAAGAACCGGCCGCAGCCGCGCATGTGCCGCCAGCGCTCGGCGTGCAGCCCGCGCGGATTGCTCCGCACGTAGAGATATTCGGTCCAGTCCGCGTCGGAGACGGTGCGCGGATCCCGCGCGCGGGCGATATGCGCCTCGCCGCCATAGGTGAACTCGACCTCGGGACGCGGACCGCAATGGGGGCAGGTGATCAGCAGCATGACAAATAACCCTCGGTCAGTGGGCGACGGCGGCGGCGGCGGCTTCGTCGATCAGCCGGCCGGAGCGGAACCGCCCGAGATTGAACGCAGCGTTGATCCGGTGCGGTTCGTCCTTCGCCACGGTCCAGGCGAACAGGTTGGCCGAGCCGGGCGTCGCCTTGAACCCGCCGGTGCCCCAACCGCAATTCACGTAGAGTCCCGGAACATCGGTCTTCGCGAGGATCGGCGAACGGTCGGGCGTGACATCGACGATGCCGCCCCAGTTGCGCAGCATCCGCATCCGCCGGAACATCGGGAACAGCTCGCAGATCGCTTCCAGCGTATGCGCGGAAATATGCAGCGCGCCGCGCTGGCTGTACGACGTGTAGGCATCGGTTCCCGCGCCGATCACCAGTTCGCCCTTGTCGGACTGGCTGATATAGGCGTGGATCGTGTTCGACATGATAACGCATGGTACAACCGGCTTCACCGGCTCCGACACCAGCGCCTGAAGCGGATAACTCTCCAGCGGCATCCGCTGCCCGGCCATCGACATCAGAACCGAAGTATTGCCGGCGGCAACGATGCCGATCTTGCTGGAGCGGATCGCGCCGCGCGAGGTCTGCACGCCGGTCACCTTGCCGCTCGCATCGCGGTCGATGCCGGTCACCTCGCAGTTCTGGATGATATCGACGCCGAGCGCATCCGCCGCGCGGGCATAGCCCCAGGCAACGGCGTCGTGCCGCGCGGTTCCCGCGCGCCGCTGTAGCGCCGCGCCGAGCACCGGGTAGCGCATTCCCGGCGCGATGTTCAGCGGCGGGCAGAACGCCTTGGCCTGCTCCGCCGTCAGCCACTCGTTATCGACGCCATTCAGCCGGTTGGAATGAACATGGCGCTTGAACACCTGCTCGTCATGAACATTGTGCGCGAGCATCAGAACGCCGCGTTGCGAGAACATGACGTTGTAGTTCAGATCCTGCGACAGGCCTTCCCACAGCTTCAGCGCATGGTCGTAGAGCGCCGCACTCTCGTCGAACAGGTAGTTCGAGCGGATGATGGTGGTGTTGCGGCCGGTATTGCCGCCGCCGATCCAGCCTTTTTCCAGCACCGCGACATTGCGGATACCGTGCTCTTTGGCAAGGTAATAGGCGGTGCCGAGGCCGTGGCCGCCGCCGCCGACGATGATCGCATCATAGGCCGGCTTCGGTTCGGGGTCGCGCCATTGCCGGTCCCAGCCCTTGTGGCCGTCGAGCCCGCGCCGGAGAAGCGCCAGGGCGGAAAAACGCTGCATCAGGAAAATCCTCCAACTCGGCCGATGATGCCACCCGCCCGCACGGACCGCACGCACGCACCCGGCGCACGGCTTGTATATTTGCGACAGCGGCTTCGCGAAACCACACCGCCGCCCGTTGCCGTCAGCGCTGTGCGGTCTCCCACCCCTCGGCCCGGTAGAACGGCGCGTTGCTCGGCGCGAGCATCGGTCTGTCGAGAATATGGTCGGCCGCCTTCTCGCCGATCATGATGGTCGGTGCATTCAGGTTGCCATTGGTGATGCGCGGCATGATCGAGGAATCCGCGACCCGGAGCCGGTCGACCCCGACCACCCTGGTATCCGGCCCGACCACCGTCATCGGATCTTCGGGATCGCCCATCTTGCAGGTGCCGCAGGGGTGGAACGCGCTTTCCACGCTGCGGCGGATGAACGCGTCGATCGCCTCGTCGCTCTCGACCGCTGCCCCCGGCGCGATCTCCTCGCCGCGATAGGGCGCGAAGGCGGCCTGCGCGAAAATCTCGCGGGTCAGCCGCACGCAGGCGCGCATGTCGGTCCAGTCGTCGGGATGGCTCATGTAGTTGAACAGGATTTTCGGCGCCGCCGCCGGATCGGCCGAGGCGAGCCGCACGAAGCCCCGGCTCTTCGAGCGCATCGGCCCGACATGCGCCTGAAACCCGTGCCGGTCGGCGATCGCCCTGCCGTCGTAGCGGATCGCGATCGGCAGGAAATGATACTGGATGTCGGGATAGTCGACGCCCGGACGCGAGCGGATGAAGCCGCAACTCTCGAAATGGTTGGTGGCGCCCAACCCGTCATGCGCGAGCAGCCAGCGCGCCCCGATCATCCCTTTCGACGCGAGATTCATCTTCGAATAGAGCGTGATCGGCTGGGTGCAGGCGACCTGGAAATAGAATTCGAGATGATCCTGCAGGTTCGCGCCAACGCCCTGCCGGTCGGCGACCACGTCGATGCCGAACGACCGCAGTTCCTCGCCCGGCCCGATGCCGGACAGTTTCAGGATCTGCGGCGAATTGATCGACCCTGCGGAAAGGACAACCTCGCGCCGTGCGCGGGCGATCTGCTCGCTCCCGCCGCCCTGCCGGTAAGCGACGCCGACAGCGGTCCTTCCCTCGAACACAACGCGCGAGACCCGCGTATTCGCCTGAATCGTCAGGTTATGCCGGTTGCGCGCCGGCTTCAGATAGGCATTCGCGGCACTCCAGCGCCGGCCGTCATGGACCGTCATGTCCATCCGGCCGAAGCCTTCCTGCTGATAGCCGTTGACATCCGGCGTGGTCATGTAGCCGGCCTGCCGGCCGGCTTCGATGAAGGCGTCGTAAAGCGGATTCGCAAGCGTGCCGTACCGGGTATGCAGCGGCCCGTCGCCACCGCGATACTGGTCGCCGCCCTCGTTACGGGTCTCGGCGCGCCGGAAATAGGGCAGAACGTCGCGATAGGCCCAGCCGCGCGCGCCGGCATCGGCCCAGTGCTCGAAATCCATCGCGTTGCCGCGGATATAGACCAACCCGTTGATCGACGACGATCCGCCGATCACCTTGCCGCGCGGCGTATGCAGGCGCCGGTTGTCGAGATGCGGCTCCGGTTCGCTGTGATAGCCCCAGTCATAGCGCGGCATGTTCATCGGAATCGACAGGGCGCTCGGCATCTGGATGAACACCGAACTGTCCGATCCGCCGAATTCGAGCAGAAGCACCGTATTGCGCCCGTCCTCGGTCAGCCGGTTCGCAAGCGCGCAGCCGGCCGATCCCGCGCCGACGATGACATAGTCGAATTCCATTCCGCTCATCTCCGATGCCTGACAGGCAGTCCGCCTTGCGTCAGTAGGGCGAATCGACAGGCGCGAGCGCGACATAGACGCTCTTCACCTCGGTATAGTGCTCGATCGCCGCCCGGCTGTTCTCGCGCCCGTAACCGGACTGCTTCACCCCGCCGAACGGCAGTTCGACCGGCGTGACATTGTAGTGATTGATCCAGCAGGTTCCCGCTTCCAGCCGCGCGATCATCCGGTGCGCGCGTGCGAGATCACGGCTGAACACGGCGGCCGACAGCCCGTATTCGGTCGCGTTGGCGCGGGCGATCACCTCGTCCTCGTCGTCGAAGGCGAAGACCGACATCACCGGCCCGAAAATCTCCTCCCGCGCGATCGACATCGCATCCGCGCAATTCGCGAAGATCGTCGGCTCGACGAAATTGCCGCGCCCGAGCCCGCCATCGGTCCTGCGCGATCCGCCTACAACCAGTTCCGCGCCCGCCGCCTTGCCCGCTGCGATATGGGCAAGTACCTTCTCCATGTGTTCGGGCGAGATCAGCGCGCCGATCTGGGTTTTCGGGTCGAGTGGATCGCCGAGCACGAGGCGCTTCGTCCGCGTGACGAGTGCTGCGATGAACCGGTCCTGCACGCTGCGATGCACGAACACCCGGGTGCCGTTCGAGCAGATTTCCCCGGCGGAATAGAAATTGCCCAGCATCGCGCCAGACACCGCGCTGTCGATGTCGGCATCCTCGCAGACGATCAGCGGCGATTTGCCGCCGAGTTCGAGGCTGACCCGCTTGAGCGTGGCCGCCGCCTCGACCGCAACGGCCTTGCCGGTCGGCACCGATCCGGTCAGCGAAATCTTGCGCACCTTCGGGTGCCGCACCAGCGCTTGCCCGGTCACGGTCAGCCCGTTGACCACGTTGAACAACCCGTCCGGCAAGCCGGCTTCCTTGAAAACGGCGGCGAGTTCCAGCGCGGTCAGCGGCGTCTGCGGCGCCGGCTTGAACACCACGGCATTGCCGCAGGCGAGCGCGGGCGCCGCCTTCCAGCAGGCGATCTGCAATGGATAATTCCACGCCCCGATCGCGCCGACCACGCCGATCGGCTCGCGCCGCGTGTAACCGAACGCGGTCTTGCCGAGATCGATGAATTCGCCGGCGACCGATCCCGCCAAACCGCCGAAATACTCAAGCGATTCGGCACCGGAAACGACATCGACCGCCTCGGTTTCCTGGATCGGCCGTCCGGTGTCGAGCGTCTCGATTCGCGCGAGTTCGGTCATCCGCGCACGCAGCAGCGCGGCCGCGCGCAGCAGAACCCGCCCGCGCTCGGCGCCGGTCGCGGCCGCCCAGGCGGGTTGCGCCGCGGCCGCGGCCTGAACCGCGCGGTCGACCGTCTCAGGTGTGGCGATCTCGATCGCCGCCAGCACCTCGCCGGTCGCCGGGTTGCGATCCTCGAAGGTCTCCGCGCCATTGTCCGGCACGAAGTCTCCGCCGATGAATGCGGCGCGGCGCGGTATCATCAGTAAACGACGACGGAACGGATGCTCTCGCCCTTCCGCATCAGATCGAAGCCATGATTGATCTGGTCGAGCGGCATGGTGTGGGTGATCAGATCGTCGATGTTGATCTTGCCGTCCATGTACCAGTCGACGATCTTCGGCACGTCGGTCCGCCCGCGTGCGCCGCCGAACGCGGTGCCGCGCCAGTTGCGCCCGGTGACGAGCTGGAACGGCCGCGTCGAAATCTCCTGCCCTGCGCCGGCAACCCCGATGATCACCGAGGTTCCCCAGCCGCGATGGCAGCATTCCAGCGCCTGACGCATCACCTTCACATTGCCGATGCACTCGAAGCTGAAATCCGCGCCGCCATCGGTCAGGTTGACCAGATAGGGAACCAAATCCTCGCCGATCTCGGACGGATTGACGAAATGCGTCATGCCGAATTTCTCGGCCATCGGTTTGCGGCCGTTGTTGAGATCGACGCCGATGATCATGTTGGCGCCCGCCATCCGCGCGCCCTGGATCACGTTGAGCCCGATCCCGCCGAGTCCGAATATCACGACGTTATCGCCCGGCTGCACCTTCGCGGTGTTGATCACCGCGCCGATTCCGGTGGTCACGCCGCAACCGATATAACAGATCTTGTCGAACGGTGCGTCCTTGCGTACCTTCGCCAGTGCGATTTCCGGCAGAACGGTGAAATTCGCGAAGGTCGAGCAACCCATGTAGTGCATCACCGGGTCGCCGCCGCAGGAAAACCGGCTGGTTCCGTCCGGCATCAGGCCCTTGCCCTGGGTCGAGCGGATCGCGGTGCACAGGTTGGTCTTGCGCGACAGGCAGGATTTGCACTGCCGGCATTCCGGCGTGTACAGTGGAATCACGTGGTCGCCCTTGGCAAGGCTGGTGACACCGGGCCCGACATCGACGACGACGCCCGCGCCCTCATGCCCGAGAATCGCCGGAAACAGCCCTTCCGGATCGGAGCCCGACAGCGTGTATTCGTCGGTATGACAGATGCCGGTCGCCTTCACCTCGACCAGAACCTCGCCTGCCTTCGGCCCTTCCAGCCTGACCGTGCCGATTTCAAGAGGCTTGCCCGCCTGCCACGCAATCGCTGCCCGAACATCCATGGTCTTTATCCTTCCCGCTAACCACTGCTTCGGCCGGATGGCGCCGCCACCCGGCCGATTTCGTCACGTTTGTTCCGGTCTCCCGGAATCCTGTCTCAGGCCTGCAGAACCCCTGACGCCTTTGCCACATGGGTCGCGATCGCGTCCATCAGCGGCGGCGACAGGCAGTCATACGGCTCCAGCCCGAGTTCGCGCAGGCGCGAGCGCACGTCTCCCATATCCGACGGCTTTGTGCCGCCCTCGATCGCGGACGATACGAACGCCGCGAATTCCGGCGCCGCCCAGCCCTTGTCGTCGGACAGTTCGACATGGACGAAATCGAGTCCGTAGAATGGATGCCCCTTGTTCTCGATCCGTCCGAACAGATGAACCCCGCATTCGCGGCAGGCATGACGGTGGATCGTCGCGTTATGATCGACGATGTGCAGCTTGTTGCCGTTCTCGGCCACATGCACCGAATCGCGCGACACCACCGCGACGATCGAGAGCTTCGCGCCTTTCGGCTTCCAGCACTTGGTGCAGCCGCAGGCATGGTTGTGCGCGACCTGGGAATCGACCCGGACCACGACCTGATGGCTCGGGCAATGGCAGCGCAGCGTGCCGCCCTTGAACTCCTTCGAACCCGCGGTGATTCCGTTATCGATCGACGGATGCAGCGATATCGCCATGTTGATGGTCCTCCCGTTGAATGGCTGAATTTACTGATAAATCGGAAACTGCTTGCAGAGGTCGAGCACTTTCGCGCCGACCGCGGCTTCCACTGTAGCATTGGTACCGTCGTTCGAGCCGGAAAGCCCGTCCAGAACCTCGACGATCAGCCGCCCGATCTGCCGGAACTCCTCCGGTCCGAACCCGCGTGTCGTCGCC
>DASVGZ010000058.1:0-2483 GCA_036379275.1 Acidiphilium sp.
GCTCCGCTTCGGTGCTCGCACAACACCGCCAGCCGACTCACCGGAGCGCATTCTCCGGATAACGGCCAATCAATTTTTCAAACGGCCAGATAGCGTTCCTGCATCGCCCGGTCGGCTTCCAGCTCGGCCATCGGGCCGGACCAGATGATGCCGCCCTGCTCGATGATCGCCGCACGATCGGCGACATAGGCGGCGAAATGCAGGTTCTGCTCGGCGAGCATCACGGTCAGGCCTTCGCCTTTCAGAACCCGGATCGCCTCGGCCATCTGCTCGACGATCAGCGGCGACAGCCCCTCGCTCGGCTCGTCGAGCAGAATCAGCCTCGGGTTGCCCATCAGCGTGCGCGCGATGGTCAGCATCTGCTGCTCGCCGCCGCTCATCGCCCCACCCCGGCGGTTGCGCATCCGGCCGAGATTGGGAAACAGGTCGAACAGCCGCTCCGGCGTCCACGGATCGATGCCCGGACGCGGCTTCTGCCTCCCGATATCGAGATTCTCCATCACCGTCAGATCGGTGAAGATCCGCCGTTCCTCGGGCACATAGCCAAGCCCCCGCCGCGCGATCCGCCAGGGCTCCAGCCCGGCGATCCCGTCACCGAGAAACCGCACCTCGCCGGCTTTCGGCCGAACCAGCCCGATGATCGACTTCATCGTCGTGCTCTTGCCCGCGCCGTTCCGGCCGAGCAGCGCGAGAACCTGTCCCTCCGCGAGGTCGAGCGTCAGATCGCGCAGAATGATCGCGCGGCCATAGGCGGAGGTCAGCCTGTCGATCGTCAGCATCAATGTCCGCCGCTGGTCTTGCCGGTGCCGAGATAGATCGCCCGCACCTCGGGATGCGCGCGGATCTCCGGCCCGGTTCCGGCGGCGATCATCGCGCCCCGGTCGAGCACCAGAACCCGGTCGGCAACGTCGAACACAACGTCCATATCATGCTCGGTGAACAGCACGGCGATGCCGCCGCCGCTCGCCAGCCGCCGCACCAGCGTCATCAGCGCGACCCGCTCGCGCGAGGCCATGCCGGCGGTCGGCTCGTCCATCAGCAGAAGCCGCGGCGTGCTCGCCAGCGCCATCGCAAGTTCCAGCCGCTTGAGATCGCCATAGGCGAGAACCCCGGCCGCCCGCCCGGCCTGATCGCCGAGACCGACCTGATCGAGCAAACCGCGCGCCTCGTCCTCATACATCCGCTCCGCCCGCGCCCAGAACCGCCAGACCCGGCCATGGCGTGCGATCAGCGCCATCTGGACGTTCTGACACACCGTCATCGACGCAAACGTCGCGGTGATCTGGAAGGTACGGCCGACCCCGCGCCGCCACACCGCGCGCGGCGTCCAGCCCGCGATCTCATTGCCGGAACCCGCGACCGCGATGCGCCCGGCATCCGGCCGGATCTGCCCGCCCACCATGTTGAAACAGGTCGTCTTGCCCGCGCCGTTCGGCCCGATCAGCGCGAGCATCTCGCCGGCCGCGACCTCGAACGATACGTCGCTCACCGCGACATGGCCGCCGAAACTCTTGCGCAGATTGCTGACCGCGAGCGCGTTCACGGCCGCCGCCGCTCCGCCCAGCGTTCGGCATTCCCGGCAATGCCGCGCGGAAACGCCAGAACCAGAACGATGATCGAAATTCCCAGCAGCAACTGCCACAACTCGGTCGCCGACTGGAGATAGTCGTAGAGTCCGGTATAGGCGAGCGCGCCGACCACCGGCGCCGCGATGGTCTGCACCCCGCCGAGCAGAACGATCACCATCGCGTCGATCGAATGCTCGACACTGATATAGGTCGGAAACGCACTGCCCTTGGCATAGGTGAACAGCGCGCCGGCGAGCCCCGCAACCGCGCCGGCAATCGCGAAGCCGGCATGGCGCACCGCCTGCACCGGAATCCCCACCGAGGCCGCGCGCATCGCCGAATCCCGCGTCGCCCGCAGGGCGAACCCGAACGGCGAGAAAATCACCCGGCGCAAGACCAGAACCCCGCCGACCGAAAGAATCAACACCAGCGCATAGAACCCTGAAGCCGAGGCGAACCAGCCATCCGGCCAGATGTTGAGAATCCCGTTATCGCCGCCGGTCAGCCCGGTGCTCTGCTCGGCCAGCGCCCACACCACCTCGGCGAAGGCGAAGGTCAGCATCGCGAAATAAATCCCCGAAAGCTTGACCATGAACGTGCCAACCAGCGCGGCGGCGGCGGCGGCAACGCCGATCGCGATCAGAAGGGCGACCCCCATCGGCAGGTTGCCGCTGGCCGCCGCCAGCGCCGCACCATAGGCGCCGAGCCCGAACCAGGCGGCATGGCCGAAACTCGGCATTCCGCCCGGCCCCATGATGAAATGCAGGCTCGCCGCGAACAGCATCGCGATCGCGGCGTTCTCGGTCACCGCGAGCAGATAGCCGGTCGAGACGAACGGAACCAGGATCGCGAGAACCAGCGCAACCGCGCCCAGCGCCATCACCAGCGGCGTCGCTCCGCGCACCAGCGACAGGG
>DASVGZ010000059.1:0-2118 GCA_036379275.1 Acidiphilium sp.
CGGCAGCCGCGTGTCCAATACCGGGAACGCCCACCCTGACCGAGGACCATTGCGCCGATGGACAACCGCCACTGCAAATTGCTGGGAATTCCGGTGCAGGACGGCGCCGGCCGCATGGGCTGTGAAAGGGGGCCGAGCGCACTGCGCACCGCCGGGCTGTTCTCGACGATCGCCGAACTCGGCCACCGCGTGACCGATCTCGGCACGGTTCTGCCGAAGCCGGCGCGGGAAGCGATCCACCCCAACGCAGCGGTGCATCACCTGCCGGAAATCACCGCCTGGATCGAGGCGATCACCGAGGCTTCCTATGCCGCGAGCGACGAGGGAATGCCGATCTTTCTCGGCGGCGACCACAGCCTTGCAGCCGGCAGCATCGCCGGCATTGCCCGCCGCGCGGCGGAGCTGAACCGCCCCTTGTTCGTGCTCTGGCTCGATGCCCATGCCGATTTCAACACGCTGATCACCACCGCCAGCGGCAACCTGCACGGCTGTCCGGTCGCCTATCTCACCGGGCAGCCGGGATTCGAAGGCTATTTTCCGCCGCTCACCATAAGGGTCGATCCGGGCCGCATCGCCATGATGGGAATCCGCAGCGTCGATCCCGCCGAGCGGGCCGCCCTGCTGCCGGCGGGCGTCAATGTCTACGACATGCGCATGGTCGACGAGCATGGCATGGCGGCCCTGCTCACCCGGTTTCTCCACCGCGTCGCCGCCGAGAACGGGCTGCTCCATGTCAGCCTCGATGTCGATTTTCTCGACCCCGCGATCGCGCCGGCGGTCGGCACTACGGTGCCCGGCGGTGCCACATTCCGCGAGGCGCATCTGGTGATGGAAATCCTGCACGACAGCGATCTCGTCACCAGCCTCGATCTGGTCGAACTCAACCCGTTTCTCGACGAGCGTGGCCGCACCGCAACTCTTCTGGTCGATCTGGTGGCGAGCCTGCTCGGCCGCCGCGTGATGGACCGCGTAACCAGGAGCCTGTGATGACCCCGATCCCCAATCTCAACATCGTCCCCTTCGTCAGCGTCGATCACATGATGAAGCTGGTCGTGAAAATCGGCATCGACCGGTTCCTGACCGAACTCGCAGGTTATATCGAGGATGATTTCAAACGCTGGGAGAGTTTCGACAAGACCCCGCGCATTGCCGCCCACTCGGCGGAGGGCGTGATCGAACTGATGCCGGCGAGCGACAGCAACCTCTACGGCTTCAAATATGTCAACGGCCACCCCAAGAACACACGCGAAGGCCGTCAGACCGTCACCGCTTTCGGGTTGCTTGCCGAAGTCTCCAACGGTTATCCGACTCTTCTGTCGGAAATGACGATCCTGACCGCGCTGCGCACCGCCGCGACCTCGGCCGTTGTGGCAAAATATCTTGCTCCGAAAGGAGCCGACTGCATGGCGGTGATCGGCAACGGCGCGCAATCCGAGTTCCAGGCGATCGCGTTCAGGGCGCTGCACGGAATAAAGAAACTTCGTCTCTACGATGTTGATCACGCGGCCACCGAGAAATGTATGCGCAACCTCTCTGGCCTCGGCTTCGATCTCACGCCGTGCCGGACTATCGAGGATGCGGTGCAGGGTGCGGCGATCGTCACCACCGCGACCGCCGACAAGCAGAACGCCACGATCCTGACCGATAACATGGTCGGCGCCGGCATCCACATCAACGCGATCGGCGGCGACTGCCCGGGCAAGACCGAACTGCATCGCGATATTCTGTTGCGCTCGGATATTTTCGTCGAATACACGCCGCAGACGCGGATCGAAGGCGAGATCCAGCAACTGCCGAAGGATCACGCGGTCACCGAACTCTGGCGGGTGATGCGGGGCGAAGCCGAGGGGCGCAGGAGCGCCCGCCAGATCACCCTGTTCGATTCGGTCGGCTTCGCGATCGAGGATTTCTCGGCACTGCGCTATGTGCGTGACCAGTTGCAGCGCACGAAGCTGTATCAGGAACTCGATCTGCTCGCCGACCCCGACGATCCGCGCGATCTGTTCGGCATGATCCAGCGCAGCACCAAGAATCTGGCAGTAGCCTAAACGGCGATTCCGTCGTAGCGGAACTCCGTCATCATACCGGTCATCATGTGGTAGAGATTGTGGCAGTGGA
>DASVGZ010000060.1:0-6027 GCA_036379275.1 Acidiphilium sp.
CCGGTTCCGGGATCCCGGGTTTCGCAGGCGGTCAACGGAGTTCCACCTCATGCCTGGTTCGTCGTCAGTGCGGTGTTTCACTTCCTTGGGCCGTCTTTCGCGGTTCTGCTGTTTGCCCGGATCGAACCGCTCGGGGTCGCCTGGCTCCGGATCGCCAGCGCCGCCCTGATCTTTGCGATCTGGCGCCGGCCCTGGCGATATTTCCGCTGTCTGAGCCGGCCGGAGCGTTGGACCATCATCGCGCTGGACATTGTGCTGGCGGCGATGAACTCGGTTTTCTACCTTGCGATTCAGAAACTTCCCCTGAGCACGGTTGCCGCGATCGAGTTTCTCGGCCCGATCGGGCTTGCGGCGCTCGGGGTGCGATCGCCGCGGAACCTGCTCGCTCTGGTGGTCGCGGTGGCCGGCGTTTTCGTTCTGACGGATATCCGTCTTGAAAGCGCGCCGCTCGGCTTTGCATTCGCGTTCGCGGACTGTGCGCTGTTCGCCCTCTATATCGTGCTGGGGCACCGGATTTCCGGGCAGGGCGGGATCAACCGGCTGGGGGCGTCGATGCTGGTCGCGGCGCTGGCCGCTCTGCCGATCGGGTTCGATCAGGCCGTTCCGGCGTTGACCAGCCCGGTGCTTCTTGCCGCCGGTTTCGGGGTCGGGATCACCTCATCAGTTATCCCCTATGTGACCGACCAGCTTGCGATGGCCCGGCTGCCGCGCGCGAGCTTTGCCATGATGCTGTCGATCCTGCCTGCCACGGCGACCGTGATCGGCTTTCTGGTTTTGCGGCAGGTGCCGGGCCAAGACGATCTTCTCGGCGTCGGGCTGGTCATCGTCGGCGTCGCCCTGCACCGGTCGAGCGAGGCGGGGTAACGCCGATGAACGATCAGTGCGGCAGACGGAAATCGACCTCCGTGCTTTCGGTTCCCAGAGTGACCCGGGCGCGGCGCGGCTGCATCTCGGCGATAACCTCGCCGCCGCGCAGAACATAGCGCCGGGCGGCGCGGGTGCGGATCGCCTCGATCGGGTCGGCGGCATCGAGCACCACGAGGTCGGCGCGGCTTCCGGGTTCCAGCCCGTAATCGGCGAGGCGGAGCGCGCGGGCGGCATTGACGGTCACCGTATCGAAGCAGGCGCGCATCCCGTCCACCCCGGTCATCTGGGCGACGTGCAGCCCCATCGCGGCGACTTCAAGCATGTCGTGGCTGCCGAGCGGATACCACGGGTCCATGACGCAATCGTGCCCGAAGGCGACGTTGATCCCGGCCGCCATCAGTTCCGGCACCCGGGTCTGGCCGCGCCGCTTCGGATAGGTGTCGTGCCGGCCCTGGAGGGTGATGTTGATCAGCGGATTGGGGATCGCTGAAATCCCGGCCTCGGCGATCAGCGGGATCAGCTTGCTGACGTAGTAATTATCCATCGAGTGCATCGAGGTCAGGTGCGATCCGGCGACCCGCCCCTGCATTCCGTGCCGCACCGTCTCGGTGGCCAGCGTTTCGATGTGGCGGGACAGGGGATCGTCGGATTCGTCGCAATGCATGTCGACGGCGAGTCCGCGATCGGCGGCGATTTTCATCAACTGGCGCACGCTTTCGGCGCCATCCTCCATGGTGCGTTCGAAATGCGGAATGCCGCCGACCAGATCGACCCCCATATCGAGCGCGCGCAGCAGGTTTTCCCGCGCCCTCGGATAGCGGAGGAAGCCATCCTGCGGAAAGGCAACGAGCTGGATGGTCAGATACGGTGCCATCTCGCGACGGAGTTGGGTCAGCGCCTCGACCGCGAGCAACCGGTCGTCGCAGACATCGACATGCGAGCGGATGGCGCAGAGACCCTGAGCGATCGACCAGGTGCAGAGGCGTTTCGCCCTTGTGTAGATCGCCTCGACCGTCAGGTGCGGTTTGAGTTCGCCCCACAGGGCGATGCCTTCGAGCAGCGTGCCGCTCCGGTTCAAGCGGGGCTGGCCGAGCGAGAGGGTGGAATCGAGGTGCAGATGTGATTCGACGAAGGGCGGGGACACCAGATCGCCGGCGGCGTCGATCACCGGGGCCTGACCGGCGGGAAGGTTCGGCTCGACCGCGGCGATCCTGCCGCCCGAGATGCCGATATCGACGCCGCGCCGCCCGTCCGGCAGCGTTGCGTTGCGGATCAGCCGGTCGAAGCTCATGGGTAAAGCCTCGACGTTGCCCAGCCATCGCCGGTTCGGGTGAACAGGGCGCGGTCGTGCAGGCGGAAATCGCGGTCTTCCCAGAACTCGATCGCTTCCGGCGCGATCCGCCAGCCGGACCAGTGCGGCGGGCGCGGAACCGGCGAATCGGCATAGCGGGAGATCGCCTGTTCCAGTCTTTGTTCCAGAAGCGCGCGGTCGGGCAGGGGGCGGGACTGGTCGGATGCCCAGGCCCCGATTCGCGACAGGCGCGGGCGGGTCTCGAAATAGGCATCGGCTTCGGCATTTGTTACCGGCATTGCACGTCCCTCGATCCGGATCTGTCGCTTACGGGTTTTCCAGTGAAACAGCAATGCTACGTGCGTATTCGCAACGATTTCGCCCGATTTCCGGCTTTCGAGGTTGGTGTAGAAGACGAAACCGTTCCGGTCCCAGGATTTCAGAAGGACGATTCGCGCCGAGGGGCGGCCGTCCGGCGTAGCGGTTGCCACGGTCATCGCATTGGGATCGTTCAGTTCGGATGCTTCGGCCTGCGCCATCCAGGCGGCGAACAGGTCGAACGGGTCGCTGGTCAGGTCGATCATTGGTAGTTCTCTCCCGCGTATGCGACACTTGATAGGCGATACCGGCTTGTGCCACCACCCGGTTGACGCCATGCAGGCGATGTTCAGATCTGGAGCCCCATATGCAGGAATCCGCACATACCCTTCCGCTCGCGGGCGCGCTGATGCGCGGCAAGCGCGGCGTGATCATGGGAGTGGCGAACAACCGTTCGATCGCCTGGGCAATCGCCCAGGCCATTGCCGCGCAGGGCGGCGAGCTTGCCTTCACCTATCAGGGCGACGCGCTTGAAAAGCGCATCCGGCCGCTGGCCGAGAGCGTCGGGTCCGATCTGGTCATCCCGTGCGACGTGACCGATGACGCAGCGCTCGACGCCACGTTCGACGCGGTCGCGAAAAGCTGGGGCGAGGTGGATTTCCTGGTCCACGCCATCGGCTTCGCCGACAAGCAGTATCTGCGCGGGCGTTATGCCGACACGCCGAGGGACGCTTTTCTCCAGGCGATGGACATCTCCTGCTTTTCCTTCACCGCCGCCGCTCAGCGGGCCGGCGCGCTGATGAAGCGGGGCGGCGCGATGCTGACCCTGACCTATCTCGGCGCGGAAAAGGTCACGCCGCATTACAATGTGATGGGGGTCGCGAAGGCGGCGCTGGAATCGTCCGTGCGCTATCTGGCGGCCGATTTCGGGGCGAGCGGGATACGGGTGAACGGGCTGAGCGCCGGGCCGATCAAGACGCTGGCGGCCTCGGGCATCGGCGATTTCAGCTACATCCTGAAATGGAACCAGTACAACTCGCCGCTGGAGCGCAACGTGGCACTCGAGGAGGTCGGCGCTTCGGGGCTATATCTGCTGTCCGACCTGTCGCGCGGGGTGACCGGGGAGATCCACCACGTCGATTGCGGGTATCACATCGTGGGCATGAAAAACCCGAACGCGCCCGACATCAGCACGGTGGACTGACGCTCAGAGCGGCTTGTGGCCGCGTTCGACCAGACGCTTGAGCAGACCAGGCTTTTTCGGCTTCGCGGTCTGTTCAGCCTTGGCCGCGGCGGCCTGCGCCTCCTGCCTCGCCTTGAGCTTGAGCCATTCGTCGAGGCTCTTGTTCGCCTTCTCGGCGCGTTTGCGTTCGTAGGCGAGCTGGGCGTCGGTCATCTTGCGGGTCATGAGCGCGCCTTGCCAGAGGCGGCGGCCGGTTTCAAGGGCCGGTAATGGCAGGATGGAATGAGGAGCGAAAATGGCTGAACCGAAGGTCAAGGCGGGGCTCTGGGTGCAGGCCGCGCTGCGTCTCGGCGCCGGGGATGGCCGGCCCGGCGTGGTGATTCATCGTGGCGATGCCGATTCCGGCGGGATTCTGGTTCTGCTGCGCGGCAGGGCGGGACTCGTCATCCTGAGCCAGACCCGCGATGGCGAGGGAAATCCGGCCTGGCTGCGCGCCGCCGGCCCCGATCCGGTCGATGAGGCGAGGGCCGATGCCTATATCGAAAAGCAGCGGCGCTTCGACCCCGATCTCTGGGTGATCGAGTTCGAGGCGCCCGATTACGTACCGCCCTTCGAGGCGAAGCTGCTCTGATACCGCTCAGACCGCCTCGGCGACCAGAACCAGCCTTCCGGTGACGCCGCCAGCCTTGAGGCGATGCAGCGCCGCATCGGCCTCGCGCTGCGGCACGGTTTCGATCGGCAGCTTCGGCAGCGCGCCGCCCTGGGCAAGCGCCACGAGGTCGCGAAGCTCACCGGGTGAGCCGACGTAACTGCCCTGAAGGGTGAGGGCGCGCATCGGCATGAACGGCAGAGGCAGGGTCAGGTCGCCGCCGAACAGCCCGACCATGACCAGCTTGCCGCCTTTCGCCAGGGCGGCATGGGCGGCGCGCGCGGTGCCCGAGCCGTTGACCAGATCGATGATCGCGACCGGCTGCCCGCCGCACGCGGCGATGATCGCCTTGTCGAGCCGTTCCGCGGTTCCGTCCACCGTCGCGGTCGCGCCGGCAAGCGCGGCGGCGTCCCGTTTCGTGGCGCTGGTGTCGACGCTGACGATCGCCCGATGGCCGAGCGCCTTCAGAACCGCGATCGCCGACAGGCCGAGTCCGCCGGCGCCGATCAGCACCACCGGCTGGTCGGGCGCGAGCGGCATGATTTTCTTGATCGCGGAAAACACCGTGATTCCCGAACAGGCATAGGTGGCCGCCAGCGCGGGATCGATGTCGCCGGGATCGACCAGATGGCCCGAATGGGCGGCGATGACATGAGTCGCGAACCCGCCATGCTGGTAGATGCCGAGCGAACGCTGCTTCGGACAGAGATTGTCCTCGCCCGCGGCGCAATGCGCGCACTGGCCGCAGCCGACCCAAGGGTAGACGATGCGGATATCGCCCGGTTTTACGCCTGTCGCCTCGGGGCCGAGCTTCATCACCCGGCCGACGATTTCATGGCCGAGCGCGAGCGGCAGGGCGATGCCGCGCTGGATGATGTCGTACCGCCCCGAACTGCCGAGATCGTAATACCCGTCCCAGAGATGCAGATCGGAATGGCACACGCCGCAATGGGTGACCGCGAGCAGGATTTCGGCGCCCTTCGGCTCGGGCATCGGCAGGTCGATTTCGGCGAGCGGCTTGCCGCTCTCGACCACAGCCCAGGCTCGCATCGTGCCGTGCTTCGTGCCGTGCTTCGTGGGTTGCCCGCCGCCGGCCTGCGCTGCTTCCGTCATGTTCGTTCACTCCCTGAAAATTATCGTGACACATCCGGACGGCGCCGGATTCGATTATCCGGGCGCCGGTGCGAAGGTTTTCGTGCGTGCGAGGAGGACACCCGCGAGATAGAGCGAGCCGCAGATCAGCACCCGTCGGGGCGCACCGTCGTGGGCAAGACGCCGCAACGCGGTCTCGACATCGGGGCCGGGCGTTGCGACGCCGCCCGACGCCGCGACGATCTGGTCCACCGGCAGGGCAAGATGCTGGTCCGGCTCGGCGACCGCCTGAACGCTCGCGGCGTGGGGCATCACGATGCGCAGGAATTCGGCGCAGTCCTTCGACTGCTTCATGCCGACGATGAGATGCGCGGGTTCCGGCCAGCCGCGCAGAACGGCGGCGATCGCCTCGGCACCGCCCGGATTATGCGCGCCGTCGAGCCAGAGCGATGAGCCTTGTGGCAGAAGATCGGCGAAAGGCGGGCCGAGGCGCTGCATCCGGGCCGGCCATTCCGCTTGCGCCATGCCGGCGGCGAAGGCGTCGTCGGGGATCGCAAACCCGCTGCCGCGCAGGGCCGCGATCGCGATGCCGGCATTGTCGAACTGATGCAGGCCGGCAAGGGACGG
>DASVGZ010000061.1:0-3433 GCA_036379275.1 Acidiphilium sp.
CGATCTGCGCCGACCCCTTGACCCGTCCGGCCTTGTCCACTGCGATGCTGCCGACCACGACGCCGTTGAACATCATCCGCCGGCGCGCCGCCATGACACCGCCGCGCATCGGCACCAGCCGGTCGCCATCCACCGCCAATCGCCCGACCGGGATGCTGTCGACCACCTCTGCCTCACCCGGCGCGAGATGCAGAACGTCGCCGTCTTCCAGCAGCAAGGTGCGGATACCTTCGGATTCGGCCAGATCGGCCTGCGCCGCCATGTGCCGCCATTCGCCGTGGGTCGGGATCAGGTATTTCGGCCGCACCAGCTTGTAGAGACGGCGCAACTCGTCGCGCGCGGGGTGGCCGGAAACATGAACCATGTGATCTCTGTCGGTCATCACGGTAACGCCGGCGCGAACCAGATCGTCCTGCATGGCGCCGATCGCGCGCTCGTTCCCCGGAATCATGCGGGATGAAAAGATCACCGTATCTCCCTCGCCGAGAGCGATATTGCGATGGGTATCCCCCGCGATGCGGGCGAGCGCGGACCGCTTTTCGCCCTGGCTGCCGGTGGCGAGGATCAGCAGATGGTCATCGGGGACGCTTCCGGCATCGTCCTCCGGGAGGAATTCGGGCAGGTCGAGCAAGTATCCTGCTTCACGCGCCGCCTCGATATAGCGGCCGAGACTGCGGCCGACGAGCGCCACCTCACGGCCGGCGGACCTGGCGGCTTTCACCACCGATTCGATGCGTGCGATATTGCTGGAAAAGCAGGTGACCACCACCCTGCCCCGCAACCCGGCGATCAGGGCGCCGAGACTCTTGCGAACCGTCGCTTCCGAGCCGGAATGCCCCTCGGTCAAAGCATTGGTCGAATCGGAAACCATCGCGAGGACACCCTCATCGCCAAGCGCCTTCAGCGCGGCCTCGTCGGTCGGCGAGCCGACCAACGGCTCGGGGTCGAGCTTCCAGTCGCCGGTATGCAGGATCGTGCCCAACCGGGTAGTGATGGCAAGAGCCTGCGCCTCGGGGGTCGAATGCGCCATCGAGATATAGCGCAGGGCAAACGGCCCGATCTCGAACCGGCTTCCCGGTTTGATCTCGTGAATCGTCACCGAGCGTTGCAGCCCGGCTTCGACCAGCCGGTAACGGATCAGGGCCGCGGCGAACGGGGTGGCATAGATCGGGCAGCGCAGCGCATCCCAGATGCGGGCAATCCCGCCGATATGGTCTTCATGGGCATGGGTGATCACGAGGCCGCACAGCCGGTCGCGCTCGGCGGCGAGCCAGGCCGGGTCGGGCACCAGAAGCTCGGCTTCAGGCGCATCCGGTCCCGCGAATCCCATGCCGCAATCGACGGCAAGCAGAGTGCCATCGACGCCATAGACGTTGAGATTCATGCCGATTTCGCCGGTGCCGCCGAGCGGCGCGAAAAACAGCCCGTTATTTTCCTGGGTCATCCGTATCCTGTCTTCGTCATGTGCGGCCGGCATCAGTCGTTATCCGGCTCCCGAGAGTGCATTTGCGGATTCGGGTTGCGCAGCGCAAGCAGGCGAAGCCCTTCGAGCGTGAGATCCGGATCGGTGCGTTCGATTTCCCGACTGCCCTCGGCGATCAGCGGTGCGAGTCCGCCGGTTGCGACAGTCTTCATTTTCTGGCCGAATTCGGCCCGGATCCGCGTGACCAGCCCTTCGACCAGACCGACATAGCCCCAATAGATTCCCGAGCGCATCGCCGGGATCGTGGAGGTTCCGATCACCGCCTTCGGCCGACCGATGCCGATTCTTGGCAGGCGCGCCGCCGCGCGGTGCAGGGCCTCGACCGACAGGTTGATTCCCGGTGCGATCACGCCGCCGGCATAGGCGCCATCCCGGTCTACGATATCGAATGTCGTCGCCGTTCCGAAATCGATCACGATCAGCGGGCCGCCGTAATTACGATGCGCCGCCAGTGCGTTCAGAAGCCGGTCTGCTCCCACCTCGTCCGGATGATCGACCCTGATCTCGAACCCCCAGTCCAGTTCGGCCCGCGCGATCAGCGGTTCCACCCCGATCCAGTCCCGGCAGAAACGGCGCAGATGATAGAGAGCGGCCGGAACCACGGTGCCGATCACCGCACGATCGATTCCGGTTGTCAGAATTCCGGCGCGATTCAACAAAAAACCCAGCCAGACACCGTATTCGTCGGAAGTGCGCTGGGCGTCGGTCGCGATCCGCCAGGTGCCGAGCCATCTTTCGCCATCGTGAACGGCGAACACGATGTTGGTGTTTCCTGCGTCAATGGCCAGAAGCATCGTGGTCGGCCTTTCCCGAGAGATCACAGTAAAGCGACATCGCCGCTGCGGATCGTGGCGATCGAACCGCCATCGCGGAGCAAAAGGCTACCTTCCGCATCGATTCCCTCATAAATGCCACTGATCCGCCCACTATCCACGGTGATTGCCGTTCCGGGCGGATGCGCCCAGGCCATCCAGGCCTGACGCAACGCGATGCCGCCATCCCCGGCAAGGCTCGTCTGCCAGTGATCGAGCCGGGCGCAGAGTTTCTCCGCGAGTTGCTCAGGCGATGCGACGCCGCCAAGCGTAACGAGGCTCGTGGTCTTTCGCCCCGGAACCGGGGGAGCCGCAACCAGATTGACCCCGAATCCGATCACCAGCCAGCCGATGCGGCCGTCCTCGATGGCGGCATCAAGCAGAATTCCGGCGAGTTTCGCGTCCCTGGCCATGATATCGTTCGGCCATTTCAGAACGAGTTGCGAGGAATCGGGCAGGAAACCAACAAGCGCCTCGAGAAGCGAAAGCCCGGAAAGCAGGGCGAAACACCCACCACTTGCCGCCGGCACCATGGGCCGGAGCAAAACCGAGCCGTAGAAATTACCGGCAGGCGACGACCAAGCCCGGCCTGCCCGACCGCGTCCGGCGTTCTGACGAGCCGCGATAACGATCAGCCGGCCCGGTTCTCCTGCTCGCGCGCGTTCAACACAGAGATCGGATGTCGACGCAAGCTCCTCATGCCGTTCGAACCGCCAGTGCGGTGCAGGCGTCAAAAGCCCGCGCTCTGGAACAAGGCGTGCGCCGCATAGGTGGTCGCGGTGGAAAGTGGCGACGGGTAGAACACGAACAGGGCGGTCACGACCGCACTGACGCCGATCACCAGATTCATTCCCGTCGTGCGGCGGTCGAACCCGGGCGAGCCGGCGTCGAAATACATGACCTTGATAATGCGCAGATAATAGAAAGCGGAAATGGCGCTGGTCGCGACACCGATCACCGCGAGCACGTCGAGCCCGGATCGGATCGCGGCAAGGAAGACATACAGTTTTCCGAAAAAGCCGGACAGGGGCGGAATTCCGGTCATCGCAAGCAGAAGAACCGCCATCGCAAGGGCATATTTGCCATCTTCCGAAGCCATGCCGGCAAGATCGTCGATCCGTTCGACCGGCTTGCCCTT
>DASVGZ010000062.1:0-4837 GCA_036379275.1 Acidiphilium sp.
AGCCCCAGCAGAACGGCGCCGTTGTAGCGCCGCGGGTCGAGCCATTCGCGCAGTCGGTTCAAGCCTGGCCGCGCCAGCAGGTAGGCGAGCTTCGCGGCGAGACTCGCGGAGAACACCCGCTTCAGCAAATCGCCAACCAGACGGAGCGCGCCCTCGCCGGTCTTGAGCGCGACATTGCCGGTGAATCCGTCGGTCACCACGACATCGACGGTGCCGCCCGCGATATCGTGCCCCTCGATGAAGCCGTGGAACTGCGCACTGAGCGGACTCGCGCGCAGCGCCTCGGCGGCGCGCTTGAGGATCTCGTCGCCCTTCATTTCCTCGGAGCCGACATTGAGCAGCCCGAGAGTCGGGTTCGGCAGGCCGAGCACGGTGCGGGCGAACATGTCGCCCATCACCGCGAACTCGACCAGATTGCGAGCGTCGCAGATCACGTTGGCGCCCAGATCCAGCATCACCACGTCGCCCTTCGCCGATGGGCCGATCGCCGCCATCGCCGGACGGTCGATCCCGCTCATGGTTTTCAGGACGATTTTGGCCAGGGTCAGAAGGGCACCGGTATTGCCGGCGGAAATCACTCCCGCCGCCTCGCCAGCGGCCACCGCGTCGATCGCCCGGCGCATCGAGGCGTCCCGCAGGCGAAGCGCCGCGGTGGGCTTCATTTCAGCGGGAATCGTCTCGGCGGCGGGGCATACGACCACCCGGCCCTTCAGGCGCTTCGCCTGAAGGAGCAGCGCGTCGAGTCGCACGGGGTCGCCGAAAACCTGAAACACCGCCTTCGGATGGCGTTCGGCGGCGATATCGAGCCCCGCGATCACCACATCCGGCGCGTGATCGCCGCCCATCGCATCGACTGCCAGAACCGGTGCCTGCAATCCCGCCGGCATGGCGGGCGCCGGAGCGTCCTGCTGGTCGATCGTCATGACCGGAACATGGTCAGGATACGAAACGCGATGTGCCGCAACCCGTTCAGATTCGGACCGTGCCCTTCAGATCCTTGCCGGCGGTGACGACCTCACGGCCGTCATAATGACCGCAATGGCCACAGACATGATGCGGCCGCTTCAGCTCGCCGCAATTGCTGCATTCGGCATGAGCCTCGCCGCGCAGAGCCAGGTGGCTCCGGCGCATTCCCTGCCGGGAGGGGGAAGTCTTTCGCTTGGGTACGGCCATGATCGGGTCTCGTTTCTGGTAGCGTCAACTGCGTTACAACCCCGATGGCACGGCAAAGCAGCACCGTCCCGTGGGCAGGGATGATCTCAAGTCCGGGCGTCTAGCAGACACGACCTCGTGCAGCAAGCCGGGGCAGCCATCCGTTGCCGGAATTCGTTACGGCGGCGCTGCCTGGCGGGCCAACCTATCCGCCCTCCGGTTCGCCTCCGCGCTTCAGCGCCGCCAGAGCCGCGAACGGCCCTTCCGCCCGCGCTTCGCCAGGGTCGGGCAGCACGGCATCCGGCTTGCGCGGCCAGGGATCGAGCGCGAGCGCGAGCTGTTCGGCGATGAGAGCGCCGAGATCGACCACGGTACCGTCGGCAACGATCTCATCCGGCGAATCGAGATCGTCGATCATGTCGCCTTCCTCCGCGTCCTCCCGACCCCGAGCCGGCACGAAGATCAGGGCGGACCGTTCCGAGACACGCTGCTCGAAAAGATCGAGTGTGACGACGCATATCCGGGTCACCCGGGCATCGAGATCGAGCTGCGCCGCGACCCGCCCGTTGGGCAGCCGGCACATCAGGACCCGGCCGGACAACGCGGCGATCGCGGGCAAGTCGAACGCGGCAGCAAGCGCCGCGCATTCGTCCGGAGACGCGGAGACGGCCACCGTCTCCGCCGCCGTGAGGCGGGCGAAATCGAATTCGCGGGAAAAACCTGGGGACGGGGCTGTGCTCATCCCCGATCCATCGCGCATCTTGCACGATCGGGGAAGCTCGCCCATAGGTTCGCGGACCAGAGATATTCAAGGACCGAGCCGCGTGCGCCGACCCGCCATCAAGCTCCATCGCCTTCTGCCGCTTTTGCTGTTGCCCGGCCTTGCCGGATGCGCCGTGTTTTCCGCGCGCCCGCATTATCGCGGCAACGCGGTCACCGATTTCGAGCTGAAGCAGCTCACCCCGGGTGTCTCGACCGAGGCCGATGCGCGGGCGCTGCTCGGCTCGCCCACGGCGCACGAAAGCTTTAACGACAATAACTGGCTCTACGTCAGCCAGCTCACCAAGCGCCGGATCGCCCAGACCCAGGGCGTGATTCGCCAGCATGTCGTCGTCCTGAGCTTCAACCAGCAGGGCGTGCTGCAATCGATTCACGGCGTCGACAAGAAAAACGCGGTGAATGTCGCGATGGCGGGCGGGCACACCCCCGCGCCGGGCGGCCATGCCAGCCTGCTCCAGCAACTCGTCGGCGGTGTCGGCCATTATAATCCTGGGCTCGGCGCCGGCCAGAACAATTCCCCCGGCTATGGCGGCGGCGGTGTCGGCGGTTTCTGAAGATATTTTCATAAATTTATGAAATTTAATCGGTTTTTTCAGGTGAAATCTCGCCGGCGACAGCCTGCCTGCTCTGGACAACCGATTTTCTAACGAATTAAATTTGCCCGGCAAACGAAATTTTGCTCCGGAGCAAGAAACAGTATGGGCTTCATTCTTCTCGACGTGCCGTTCGTCAGCCAGAACAACATAGGCAGCCGCAGCAACATGCCCAGGGATGCCTGGCGCTCGGAGCAGAATGGCTGCTGGTACGCCTCCGCCTGCATGGTGGGGTATTTCTGGGAAGACGGGCCGCGCCAGGGCGTTCCGGCGCAATATGCAGAAAATCCCCTCGATCCCAAGGGAATGGGGAGCCGCTACGATGAACTGAAGCGGAACGAAGATTTCAAAGGCGTGCCTTTGCCCGCCTCGCAGAAATGGACAGCCGAGAAACTCTACAACGTGCTCGAATATTACGGCCCCTGTTACGTCCGGCGAGGTTTCCGCAACCCCGTCACCGGAAAACTCGAGCACGGTCATGCGATCGTCCTGATCGGCGCCGATGTCATGGGCGACCGGGTGATGTGTCTTGATCCCTGGCAGACCGAAAACCAGCCCGGCAAGGGGCGACAGACCTATAAAATCGCGGAATTCAACGATTTCTTCAAATGGGACGAATACTGGGCACCCGGCATCAGCCTGATGTACAAAAAACGAAAGGATCCGATCGCGGCGGCGAAATACATCGCCAGCCGCAAGTTGACCTGGTGGCGTTGAAAGCCGGCTACTGACATGGCTCCGATCGTCTGATCATCTGGTATTCTGAATTTGAAATTCCAGAAATTTCGAATCCGGGATACCGGTCTAGTGGTCCGATTCCGACATTTGCATCCCGCCTCGGGCAGTCGCTCAGGCAAATGTCGGAATCAAAGGACCACTGGCGAGCATATGATTCTCGTGGAGCTTATGAATTTGACGTTTGAAAAACCAGTCTCGGCAGGCAGGATTCAAACGTCAAATTCGCTCCACTAGCCAACGAAACACTATCAGGAGTCCGTTCATGTCCCTCGATATCAACCGGTTCTGCGTTACTCTGGCCACCACGATGGCCGATGCGGTCGTCTATGCCGGAGCGGACGGGACCATCCAGTTCTGGAACCATGGGGCGGAACGGATTTTCGGCTTCACCGAGGCCGAAGCGATCGGCCAGTCGCTCGATCTGATCATTCCGGAGAATCTCCGGCAACGCCACTGGACCGGCTATGACGAGACGATGCGGACCGGCGAGACCCGCTACGGCGCCGGCGACCTCCTGGCGGTTCCTGCCCTGCGCAAGGACGGTCAGCGGATTTCCATCGAATTCACCATCCTGCCGTTCCATGATGCGGCCGGCGCGATGACCGGCATCGCTGCGGTGATGCGCGATGTCACCGCGCGGTTCGATGAGACCAAACAGTTACGGCGGGAACTTCGGACCCTGCGAGCCGCCGCCGAAGGCCAGTGATCCCTGCCGGACTGATTTTCACTCGACGAACCGGGCCAGCCTGACCGCGGTATGGCCGCGTCCGGTGCGCAGGCTCGGCATGATGAGCAGGCAGTCATCGTGCGGCGTGCGAATCTCCTCGGCACCGTCGTGCGCGAGCAGGGTTTCGCGCCGGCGGATGACCTCGCCGCCCCGGAACGACCGGACGAAGGAAAATCGCCCGGTCGTCGCCGTGACCACCCGCGTCACCTCGGCAAACCGGGTCGGCCCGGGAGGCCTGGAGACGGCTTCGATCATGCCGGCATGGGTAAGGATGGACGCGATGCTCGCCTGCATCTGGCTTACCGTCGCGCCCTGCCAGTGCTGCCCGGCCTCGACCAGGACCGAGGCGGCATCACCCGTCGCCGCGGTGAAGCGCGGGTAATCGATCAGCCGCCGCCCGCCGGCATGACCGCCATCGGCGACCACGAGGCCGGGGGTCGCGACCGCGAGCGCCAGCGCCTTGCCGCGCGCGCCGCTGCCGCAGAGAAGCAGGGGGTCGGACGGCCAGAGCATCGAGTGCAGGTCGAGCACCCAGTCGGCGGTGTCGATCACCGTGCGGATTTCCCGCGCCCGGTCGAGTTCCAGCGACCGGCGCGGCCCGTCCAGCGCCGCGAGATCCCAGACCCGGTTCATGTCCTCCTCGACGAAGCGCGATGCGATCGGGTTCGCCGGATTGAACCGGTGGAAGGCCTCGATATTGGCAAAGCCCATTGTAAGCCGCCCGCGCGCGGGACGCATTCCGGCACGCAGCATCGCGTCGAGCGCGATGGCGCCGCCGATCTCGTTGCCGTGGATCAGCGCGATGATGACGACATGCGGGCCGGAGCGCGGCGCCGCGAAACTGGTG
>DASVGZ010000063.1:0-3552 GCA_036379275.1 Acidiphilium sp.
GGACATTCACGACATCGTTCGCGGCAAGTTCCCCGCCCGCGCCTGATCCCTTCCGGCTGGCCTTTCGACCGAACCCGGGCCGGACGCTCATACGTCCGCCCGGGTTTTCGTTTGTCCGGATTTAATTCAGCCACCACGTGCCGGTTTTTCGAGAACCAGCGTGGTCCAGGCGCCTTCGCGGACGCGCGCCTTGAGCACCAGCCCGTGCCGCCGGTGGGCGGACAGCACCCAGCGGGACTGGGTTTCCAGCAGCCCGGCGAGAATGGCGATGCCGGAGGGCGCGAGGTTTGCGGCGAGCTGATGCGCCATCGCCGCGAGCGGGCGGGCGAGAATGTTGGCGAAGACCAGATCGTAGGGCGTGTGGCGGGCGAGGACCGGGCTGGTCCAGCCATCGGCGCGCGACGCGCGAAACAGCGGGGCGACTCCGTTCTGCGCCGCGTTCGCCGCCGCGACGCGGACGGCGCGGGCGTCGATATCGGTGGCGCGGATGCGCCGGCCCCAGATTTTTGCCCCCGCGATGCCGAGCACGCCCGAGCCGGTGCCGAGATCCAGAATTCGCAGGGGGTTCCGGGCCTTGGCGATGCGTTCGAGGGCGCGCAGGCAGCCACGGGTCGAGCCGTGTTCGCCGGTGCCGAAGGCGAGCCCGGCGTCGAGCGTGATGGTGATGCGGCCGGGCAGGCGAGGGGTGGCGATATGGGTGCCGCGAATCGCGAAGCGCGCGCCGATGGCCTGTTCCGGGAAGGCCTGAAGTGTGCGGGCGAGCCAGCCGCCGGCGGCGACGAGTTCACGTTCGATGTCGGGCGAGATGCCGCTGATGACTTCGGCAAGGGCGATGGCGACGGCGAGATCGTCCTCGGAGGCGCCGATTTCGCGGATGCCCTCGATCACCCAGGTGTTGTTGGCCTCGTCGAGAAAGAAGCCGACCGCGAGGCAGCACGTGGTCAGGGCGGCTTCGAAGGCTTCCAGCCCGGCTTCGGGCACGGCGATCGTGATGCGTTCGACCTGTTCGGGGTGGGACAGGGCCATCAGGCGCGCTCCACGAAGCGGTCGAGAACGCGTTTCTCGCCGGTCTGGTCGAAGTCGATGTCGAGCCGGTCGTCCTCGGCGTCGAGCACGGTGCCGTAGCCGAATTTCTGGTGGAACACGCGGGTGCCGGGGGCGATTTTATCGGCGCGCGGCGGGCGTGCCTGCGGGGTGTTCCAGCCATCGGGGCCGCGCCGGGCCAGCAAGGGCGGGGCGGAGAAGACTGGCGGCGCGGAGAAGACTGGCGGCGCGGCGAGGCGCTGTTCGCGCGCGAGCGAAGCCGGGCCGCCGACGGTGATGCAGTCTTCCGGCAGTTCCTCGATGAAGCGGGACGGGATGCTGGACTGCCAGTTGGCATAGATGCGCCGGTTCGAGCAGTGCGAGATGATCGCGCGCTGTTTCGCCCGGGTGATGCCGACATAGGCGAGGCGGCGTTCCTCCTCGAGCGATTTCGTGCCGCCTTCGTCGAGCGCGCGCTGGTTGGGGAACACGCCTTCCTCCCAGCCGGGCAGGAACACGGTGTCGAATTCCAGGCCCTTCGCGGCGTGCAGGGTCATCAGGAAGACCTTGTCGTCATCGGCGTCGTCATCGTTGTCCATCACAAGGGCGACGTGGTCGAGAAAGCCCTCGAGCGTCTCGAAATCGGCCAGGGCGCGGACCAGTTCCTTGAGGTTTTCCAGACGGCCGGCGGCGTCCGGCGATTTCTGCTCCTGCCACATGGCGATATACCCGCTTTCGTCGAGCAGGGTGGCGAGCGCGGTGACGTGGCCGTCGCGCCGGAGGGTTTCGCGCCAGGCGGCGAGGCCGGAGAGCAGGGAGCGCAACCCGTCACGCGCGCGGCCGCGCAAGGTGCCTTCGGCGGCGATGCGCGCGGCGGCTTCGGAGAGCGGCACGCTGTCGGCGCGGGCGCGCTCGTGGAGGGATCGCATTGCGGTGTCGCCGATGCCGCGCTTCGGCACGTTGACGATGCGTTCGAAGGCGAGATCGTCGGCGGGTTGGGCGAGCAGACGCAGATAAGCGATGGCGTCGCGGATTTCGGCGCGTTCGTAGAAGCGAAGGCCGCCGATGATCCGGTAGGGCAGGCCGATGGCGATGAAGCGTTCCTCGAAGGCGCGGGTCTGGAACCCGGCGCGCACCAGAACCGCGCATTCGGCGAGTTTGTGGGCGTCGCGGCGAAGCGCCTCGATCCGGGTGGCGACGAAGCGGGATTCGTCGTCGGAATCCCAGAAGCCGAGCACCTCGATTTTCTCGCCCTCGGCATCGGTGCGGCCGGGATGCAGGGTTTTGCCGAGACGGCCCTCGTTGTGGGCGATCAGGCCCGATGCGGCGGCGAGGATCGGCGCGGTCGAGCGGTAATTCGCCTCCAGCCGGACGATTTTCGCGCCGGGGAAGTCGGTCTCGAAGCGGAGGATGTTCTCGATCTCGGCACCGCGCCAGGAATAGATGCTCTGGTCGTCGTCGCCGACGCAGCAGATGTTCTTCTGCGCCTGGGCGAGCAGGCGGAGCCAGTAATACTGGACCAGGTTGGTGTCCTGATATTCATCGACCAGGATGTAGCGGAACCGGCGGTGATACTCGGCAAGAATGTCCGGGTCGCGCTTCAGAAGGTCGGTCGCGAGCATCAGCAGGTCGCCGAAATCCATCGCGTTCAGCTCGCGCAGCCGGGTCTGGTAGGCGGCGTAGAGGTCGCGCGCCGATTCGGCGCCCCAGTCGATGTCCAGTTCGCGGGGCACGGAATCGGGCAGGAGGGCGCGATCCTTCCAGCGCTGGATTGTCGCCATCAGCCCCTGAGGGGTGAAGCGTTTGGTGTCCATCCGCCGCGATTCCATCACCTGTTTGAGCAGGCGGTTCTGGTCGTCGGGGTCGAGGATGGAGAAATTCGCGGTGCGGTCGACCAGCGGGGCGTGGCGGCGCAGCATCCGCGCAGCGAGGGCGTGGAAGGTGCCGAGCCACAGGCCTTCGACCGGCTGGCCGAGCAGGGTGGCGACGCGCTCGCGCATTTCCCGCGCCGCCTTGTTGGTGAAGGTGACGGCGAGAATCTGGCTCGGGAAGGCGCGGCGGGTGAGCAGGATATGGGCGAACCGGGTGGTGAGCACGCGGGTTTTGCCGGTGCCGGCGCCGGCCAGCACCAGAACCGGGCCGTCGACGGTTTCGACGGCCTCGCGCTGGGCGGTGTTCAGCCGGTCGAGATACTCGCTCACGAAGCCGGCTTCACCCCGAGAATCCGGGCGATCGCGTAGGTGAGATCGGCGCGGTTCAGCGTGTAGAAGTGGAATTCGTCGATACCGTTGGCCTGGAGAGTGCGGACCTGTTCGGCGGCGATGCTGGCCGCGACCATGCGGCGGGTTTCGGCATCGTCGTCGAGGCCGGCGAACATTCCGCCCATCCAGGCCGGAACCGAGGTGCCGCCCATCTCGCTCATCCGTTTGGCCTGGGCGAAGTTCGAGACCGGCATGATGCCCGGGATGATCGGTGCGGTGATGCCGGCGGCGAGCGCGCGGTCGAGAAAGTCGAGATAGACGCCGGTTT
>DASVGZ010000064.1:0-2906 GCA_036379275.1 Acidiphilium sp.
AGAGGCACTGGCCCTGCCTGATCACGACATGGCCGGGCGCGAGCGAGGCGACCTTGCGCGGCGCGAAGGCGGTTTCCATGCTGGCGGTGACCGTGCCGCTGCCATTGGCGGCTTCCAGCCGGAACGTGCCGGGATTCGCCGGCATGTGGTCGGTCTGCATGGTCCAGCGGCCGGTGGAATCCGCGACCGCCGTGCCGAGTTCGGTCTTGCCGAGAAACAGCGACACATGCGCGCCCGGCTTCGCCGTGCCGGCGATCACCGCATGGCTGCTGCCATCGTAATCGACCGAGCCGAGCCCGAGCGTGCCGGGCTTCGGTCCCTGCCCCGTCAGCACCTTCGACGGCGACTTGCCGATGCTGCTCAGCACCGCGAGCGCGCCTTCGCCCGGCGCTTTGGGCACCGAAACCGTCACGCTGCGCCCGCTCGCCATGATTTGACCATCGGGCAGTTTTTCCGACAGGGCGATCTGCTGGCCGCCGGGCGACAGCGGCTTCGAGGTGACGAAGGCGAAGCTGCCGGAGGAATCCGCCGTCACCGTGCCGATCGGCTTGCCATTGGCGGTGATCGTCACTTTCGCGCCGGGAGCGGCGCGCCCGGCGATCACCGCGTTGCCGCCGGCATCGACGCGCACCGTGTCGAAAACCGGGCCGTGCGTCGACGGCAGTTTCTTCACGATGGTCCCGGCGGTCTGCTCCGCCGGTTTGGTCGGCGCGAAATCGCTCTTGCCGCCAAGGAAAACCAGACCAAGCACGGCAAGGATGCCCAGGGCGGCAACTGCCACCGGGGCGACCCAACCGGGAATGCCCGGGCGCCGGTCGACATGGTCGGGCCCGGCCTGTTGCGTATTCTGAGACATCGAAAACTCTGGGCTGGCTTGCTTCGCTGGAAATACCCTGCCACGAAGACGACCTATACGAAAGGTTCTGTGGATAGTTCTGAATGATGAGTCACATTTCGGTCACGGTATTCTGCGGGTCGTCGGTCGGCACCGAACCCGATTACATGGCAGCGGCGAATAATCTGGGGCTCGGCCTTGCTGAACGGGGCATCGAACTGGTGTTCGGGGCGGGCAATGTCGGGCTGATGGGCGCGGTCGCGGGCGCCGCCCTCGGCGCGGGCGGCCGGGTGACCGGCATCATCCCCGAGTTCCTGCGCGCCCGCGAGGTCGAGTTCCCCGGCCTCAGCGAGCTGATCGTCACCGACTCGATGCACACCCGCAAGCACCGCATGTTCGCCCGCGCGGACGCTTTCGTGATCCTGCCCGGCGGACTCGGCACGCTCGACGAACTGATGGAGATCACCACCTGGAAGCAGCTTGGCAGACATGCCAAGCCGATCATTCTGGTCGACATCCTCGGCTGGGCCCAACCGGTCGTCGCCCTGTTCGATCGCGTGATCGGAGCCGGCTTCGCCCGGCCTTCGGCGCGCGACCTGATCGAGGTGGTGGCGGACGTGCCGGCGGTGTTCGCCCGGCTGGAGGCAATGCCCGGCTATTCCGAGCCGGTATCCTCGCCCGGCCTGTCCGCGGTAGGCAGCCGGTAGGTCTCGCCGAACCAGCGCGAGAGATCGATCTCCCGGCAGCGCGCCGAGCAAAAAGGATAATACGTTATAACAGCGGAACGTAGTGTTTCACTCGTTCCGCTGCTCGCCGCGAATGCGGCGCGCGCCTTATGGCGCGAAAGCCCAGCGCGCGGATGCGCGCGCCCGGCGTCTGAGGGCGCAATATCGATAAACTTGCTACATATGGGACAGAGCGGCTTTCGGGTCATCCCTGAACCTCGTGCAATATCTCGTGCAGGGGCGGACGGATGCGCGGGCGCAGCACCTCGGCGAGGCCGAGCGCGGTGAAGCCGAGCAGCCGCGGTTTCAGCGGGTCGCGCGCGAGGGCGGCCGCAAGATCGGGACCGAGCGATGCGCGAGCTGCCGGTTTCATGCCGGCGAAATCGATCAAAATCGCGCCGCCGAGATTGTGCAGCCGGATCTGGCGGGCGAGTTCGGGGATGATTGCACGATTCAGCCGCGCCTGGGACGCGACCTTGCCGCCGCGTTCGCCGGTCGCGGCTCCGGCGTCGATATCGATCGCGGTCAGCGCCGGTGTGGGCGAGACCGTGGCCCGCGCGCCACCGGGCAGGGCGATTTCGGAGGAATCGAGAGCGGCGATCTCGTCCTCGAATGCGGCGAAACAGCCGGCCCGATAGGCGACCGCGCCAAAACGGGGCCGGAGTTCGGCGATCAGGCCATAATCGTCGGCGATGATTGGCACATCGGGGTGCAATGCCCGCCAGTCGCCGACCGGGCCCGGTCCTCGCGCGATCAGGCCGGGTGCGGCTCCGGTTTTCGCACCGGCGGCCAGGGCAAGGCGCGGTCCCTTGCCACTTTGCGCCGCGCGGGTGATCCGCAGCGCGACGAGATCGCCTTCCGACACCGATTTGCCACCGGCGCTGTCAGGCAGAAAGCCGGTGGCATCGCCGAGATCGGCGAAGACGCCACCCAGCGACGCGACCCGCGCGGTAATCCGTCCGGTATGGAGATCGCCCACGCCGTCCGGCCGGTCAGGCCGCCAGAGCGTGTATTCGGCGAGTATGCCGGCCTCGATCAGGGCGAGCCGGATCGTCCCGCCCCACGCTGAGGCGAGGATCATGGCTGCCAGCCGAGGCCGCGAAGAAGGTTGGCGGTTTCGTGCAGCGGTAGGCCGACCACGCCGGAATACGACCCGGAGAGAAAATCGACGAAGACGGCGGCAAGGCCCTGAATCGCGTAACCGCCGGCCTTGCCGCGCCACTCACCGCTGGCGAGATAGGCGTCGATCGCACTGGCGTCGAGCCGTGCGAAGCCGACCACGGAGCCGACCATTCGGGTCGCGATCCGTCCGTCCGGCGCATGCACCGCGATGGCCGACCAGACCC
>DASVGZ010000065.1:0-4602 GCA_036379275.1 Acidiphilium sp.
GGATCTGCCTTGGCCCGAACCGCGTTCCGGTCCGGTTCGAGGTGCCGATATCGAACGGGATGCCGACGAAGCAGGCATCCAGCCCCGAGGAGTCGGCCGCGAGCGGCAGGCGCATCATCGTGGCGATGCCGCCGCTGCGTGGCATCTCGTTGCCGCTCAAAGGCTGCGGGTGCGGCGATAAGGTCATGTCGTCTGCCATTTCATCATCTTTCACGATGCCAAACACTGCTTGCCCTGAAACGATATGAGAAAGCCTGACATCGGAAAATCGACACGATGAAATGTTTACATCGAGATATATCGATGTAATCTGGCGGTCCGATGCTGGGCGATCTGTCCGATCTCGATCTGCGCTTTCTGCGGGTGTTTCTGGCAGTCGCCGATGCCGGGGGCGTGTCGTCGGCGCAGTGGACGCTGAATGTCGGTCAGTCGACGATCAGTACCCAGCTTGCGATTCTGGAAACACGGCTGGGCTATCGGCTGTGCGAACGCGGGCGCGGCGGATTCCGGCTCACCGCCAAGGGCGAGCGCTTCGCCGAACTGGCGCGCGGTCTGCTCGGCACCATCGCCGATTTCAACGCCGAGGCACGCAATCTCGACAAAAAGCTGGTCGGCTCGCTCAGGATCGGCATGATCGGAAATACGCCGCTCAGCCAGAACGCAAGGGTGAGCGAGGCGATCGGCCGGTTCCGCCAGCGCGACGAGGCGGTGAAGCTGCTCGTCCGGGTTTGCCCGCCGGGCGAACTGGAAGAAGGTTTGCTCACGGGCGATCTCGACGTGGCGATCGGCTATTTCTGGCATCGCGCGCCGACGCTTCAGTTCACGCCGCTCTTTTCCGAACAGCACCTCGCCTATTGCGGCCGGGATCATGTGTTGTTCGGCCGGGCGGGGCGGATTTCACCGAACGAGGCGGCGGACCATAGCTGGGCATGGCGCACCTATCCGTTGCCGGAAGCACAGATGTCGGCCTCGCCGCGCCGGGTGACCGCGATGGCCGACAATATGGAAGCGGTGGCGATGCTGGTTCTGTCCGGGCACCATCTTGGCTTTCTGCCCCGGCACTTTTCCAGCCCGATGGTTGCCGACGGGCTGCTGGCCGCCCTCAATCCGGAGATCATGCACTACGAGGTGACTCTGCATGTCGTGAGCCGGCGATCCGATGACAGCGAGATCGCCCGGGCTTTTCTCGACGATCTCGGCGCGGTTCACCGCGAGGCGGCGCTGGAGACATGATTTTTGAAGCAAAACCCAGGAACGGAGTGACGATGACCGAACGAGCGAAAGCCGTACCGACGGTGCGGATCGACAATGGCCGGGTGATGGCGACCGAATGGGCCTTCGCGCCCGGCGCCGAAACCGGCTGGCACCGGCATGGCCACGATTACGTTGTCGTGCCCCTGACCGACGGCGAATTGCTGGTCGAGCAGCCGGACGGGGCGACTGTAACAGCACGGCTCGATCAGGGAATTCCGTATTCGCGAGAGGTCGGGGTCGAGCACAACGTGGTGAATGCCGGCAGCGAGCGCCTCGTGTTTCTGGAAATCGAGATCACAGGATAAGCAGGCTATCCGGCGGCGAAGAGCTGGATCCGTTCGGCCATCGAGGCGACGCCGTTGCCCCGGTTGCCCGAAAGCGCGCCGATCAGCCCCCAGTCCTTCAGGAAGGTCGCCGGGGTGGCGCGGATTTCTTCCGCCGTCCGCCCGGAATAGACCTGAAGCAGAAGGGCAACGAGGCCGCTGACGATCGCCGCGTCCGACGCGCCGGCGAAATAGAGCCGGTCGCCCCGTCTGCATGGTTCAAGCCAGACCCGGCTCTGGCAGCCCGGCACCAGCCGGTTGTCGGTCTGCCACGCTTCCGGAAAAGGCGGCAGGGACTGGCCGAGTTCGATGATGAACTGGTAGCGGTCCATCCAGTCGTCGAACAGAAACAACTCGTCATGCAGCAACTCGATCGCCTCGGCGGCGCTCGGTTGTGCCGGTTCGAGGAAGGCCGATTCGGTCGTGGCGTGGTCGCTCATGTTCCGGATGTGCGGCGCGCGGGTCGCCGCGTCAACCACCCTGAACGGGGGTCAGGCCGGCCGCACGAGGCGATGCTGCTTGCGCCCGGCGGAGAGCTTCGCCGCGCCGTCGATCAGGTCGGCGAACGAAACCGTCTGCGCCTCGTCGGTGATCGGCGCGTCGTTCAGCCGGGCGCCGCCGCCGCGAATCAGCCGCCGCGCCTCGCCGTTGCTCGCCGCGAGTCCGGCGCGGACCAAGAGCGCGAAGGCGGGAATCCCGGCGTCGAGATCGGCTTTCGGCACATCGATTCCCGGTAGGGTTTCCGCTGCCTCGCCCTGCTCGAAGGTGCGCCGTGCGGTCTCGGCGGCGGCCTCGGCGGCCTCGCGGCCGTGGCAGAGCGCGGTTGCCTCGGTGGCGAGAATTTTCTTCGCCTCGTTGATTTCCGCCCCGCCCAGCGCTTCCAGCCGCGCGATTTCGCCGAGCGGGATATCGGTGAACAGGCGCAGGAATCGCCCGGCATCGGCATCCTCGGTGTTGCGCCAGAACTGCCAGTAGTCGAACGGCGAGCGCCGGTTGGCGGAGAGCCAGACCGCGCCGGCGGCGCTCTTGCCCATCTTGGCGCCCGATGCGGTGGTGATCAGCGGCGCGGTCAGGCCGAACACCTGCTTGCCATCGGTGCGGCGGACCAGATCGATTCCCTGGACGATGTTGCCCCACTGGTCAGACCCGCCCATCTGCAGGGTGACGCCATGGCGGCGGTTCAGCTCGCGGAAATCGTAAGCCTGAAGAATCGAATAGTTGAATTCGAGGAAGGTCAGCCCCTGTTCGCGCTCCAGACGGCTGCGCACCGAATCGAAAGACAGCATCCGGTTGACGCTGAAATGCACCCCGACCTCGCGCAGAAGGTCGATATACGAAAGGCCGAGCAGCCAGTCCGCGTTGTCGGCCATGATCGCGTCGGATGCGCCTTCGCCGAAGCGGAGGAACGGCTCGATATTGCGGCGGATGCCGGCCTTGTTCGCGTCGATCTGCTCCGGACTGAGCAGTTGCCGCGCTTCCTCGCGGAACGAAGGATCGCCGATCCGGGTGGTGCCGCCGCCCAGAAGGGCCACCGGCCTGTGGCCGTATTTCTGCAACAGGCGCAGCATCATGATCTGGATCATGTGGCCGACATGCAGGCTGTCGGCGGTGCAGTCGAACCCGATATAGCCGGCGACCGGCCCTGCGCGCATCGCTTCACGCAGTCCGTCCGTGTCGGTGCACTGGAAAATGAAGCCGCGCGCTTCCGCCTCGCGCAGAAAATCGTCCGTCTCGCCGTTCATCGCCGCCAATCCGTTGTCATCAGCCGATGCGCGGGTAGCACGCGGGGGCCCCGGTGCCAATTCGCAGGCCCGACGCTTGCCAGCAAGGCAGCGGGCGCGGATAATGGTGCTGCCCTGAGATGCCTCCTGTATAGAGCTGAAACTAAAAGAATAATGCTTGCGATAGGTCTGATGAGCGGCACCTCGCTCGACGGCGTCGATGCCGCCCTGATCGACACCGATGGCGAGCGCATCGCCGGGTTCGGCCCGGCCGCGACCGTGTTCTACGAGGACCCGCTGCGTCTGCGGTTGCGCGCTTTGCTCGATGCGGCGCCCGGTCTTGCCGCCGACGATCCCGAGGTGGCGGACCTGTCGCGCATCATCGCCGACCGCCATGCCGAGGCGGTCGCGCTTCTGGCCAGCCGGGCCGATCTGATCGGATTTCACGGCCAGACCATCCTGCACGACCCGGCTCACCGGCGGACATGGCAGATCGGCGATGCGGCGCATCTTGCCCATAAGGCGCGCCTGCCGGTCGCCCATGATTTCCGCACCGCCGATGTCGCCGCGGGCGGCGAGGGCGCGCCGCTGGTGCCGCTGTTTCATGCCGCGCTCGCCGCCGATCTGCCGAAGCCGCTTCTGATCGCGAACATCGGCGGAGTCGCCAATGTCACCTTTCTGGGCGCGGATGGCGCGATCCTCGCCTGCGATACCGGGCCCGGCAACGGTCCGCTGGATGACTGGGTGCGCGCCCGTACCGGTGCCAGCTTCGACAAGGATGGCGTGCTGGCCCGATCGGGCCGGGTGTGCCGGGATCGGCTCGACTGGCTGATGGATGATCCCTATTTCGCAAGACCGGCGCCGAAATCGCTGGATCGGCTGCATTTTTCCGCGCGGATCGCGGCGGCGACCGAGGAACTTTCGACCGGGGATGGCGCCGCGACACTCGCCGCCTTCACGGCCCGGGCGATCGCGGCCTGCCCGGTTCCCGAACCGCCTTTGCGAGTTCTGGTCGCCGGCGGCGGGCGGCATAATCCGGCGATCATGGCGGCGCTGCGGGATGGCTTCCCGGTTCCGGTCGATCCGGTCGAGGCCGTCGGCTGGGATGGCGACGCGCTGGAAGCGCAGTGCTTCGGCTTTCTCGCGGTGCGTGTGATGCGCGGATTACCGCTGTCGCTGCCGACCACGACCGGAGTTATCCACCCGATGCCAGGCGGGGCGATCGTCAACCCAGCCTGAATTTCAGCTTTTCGCGGTCTTCTTTCCGGTCGCCGGTTTGGCCTTTGCTTTCGGCTTCGTCGCCG
>DASVGZ010000066.1:0-9433 GCA_036379275.1 Acidiphilium sp.
TCGAACTTCACGCGGTCGGTCAGCCCTTCGGCCTCGGCGCGGGCGCGCGCTTCGGCCAGCTGCTCGGTCGATAGCGTGATGCCCGTCACCCGTGCGCCGTAATCCTTCGCGAGCGTCAACGCCATGCCGCCCCAGCCGCAGCCGATGTCGAGCACGGTCAGGTCCGGCCGGTCGAGCACGAGTTTCGCGGCGATATGGTGCTTCTTCGCGAGCTGGGCCTCGTCGATGCTCTCGTCGCCGCGCGCGAAATAGCCGCAGGAATACTGGCGGTCGCGATCGAGGAAGAGGGAATAGAGCCGTCCGTTCAGGTCGTAGTGGTGGGCGACGTTGCGGCGCGCCCGGCGCGCCGAGTTGTGCTGCACGATCGGGCGGACCAGCCGGTTCAGTTTCGACTGGAACCGAAGAAGCGGGATATGCTGCTCGGCCTGGCCGACATTGGCGAGCAGGACATGCAGGACATCGTAGATCGAGCAATCGACCGGCGTGATCTGGCCGTCCATGTATGATTCGCCGAGCGCCATGCTCGGGTTGACGAGCAGGCGGCGGATCGTGGTCTGGTCGTGGATCGCCATGGCGGCGGCCGGACCCGGCGTGCCGGCGTAGTGGCTGGAGGTGCCGTCGGGCCAGACGATGGTGAACTCGCCCTGCACAATCAGCCGCCGTACCAGCCTGTCCAACATAGCCCGCATGATCGCCCCCTTACCGGAAGGTTATAATCTCCGCGCCTATTTAAGCAGAACATTCACGGGAAAAAAGAGTCGCAACGGCAGATCTGCTGCCAGAAAATAAAACGCTGAAATCGGGCCGGAAAACAGAACACCGGCCTTCAGGCCGGTGTCTGGTAAAAACAGGAGAGGTTCCGGCAGGGGAGCCTGCCGGAACAACAGACCGTGATCGCCGGTCAGGCCGGCTCGGTGGTGTCGGCTTCGTCGAACGCCTCGACCTCGTCTTCGGCGTCCTCGTTGCGGACGATCGCCTCGCCACGCGCCTGCTTTTCGGCTTCCTCGGGGCTGCGGGCGACGTTGACCGTTACCGGAATGATCACCTCGGGGTGCAGGGCGACGCGCACGGTGGCAAGGCCCAGCGTCTTGATCGGGTGTTCGAGTAGGACCTGGCTGCGCTCGATGGTCAGGCCGCCGGTGGCGCAGGCATCGGAGATGTCGCGCGCGGTGACCGAGCCGTAGAGCGATCCGGCATCGCTCGCCTGACGGATCAGGACGACCGAAAGACCGTGGACGCGCTCGGCGATCCGCTCGGCTTCCTCGCGGCGCTTGAGGTTCATCGCCTCAAGCTGGACTCGCTCGCGCTCGAACCGCTCGCGGTTATGCTTGGTGGCGCGCACCGCCTTGGCCTGGGGCAGAAGGAAGTTGCGGGCGTAGCCGGGCTTGACCTTCACGACCTCGCCCATCTGGCCGAGCTTTTCGACCCGCTGGAGCAGGATCAGTTCAACATGTGCCATGATGCGCTCTCCTCAATCGACCACATAGGGCAGCAGGGCGAGGAACCGGGCGCGCTTGATCGCGCGCGCGAGTTCGCGCTGCTTTTTCGCCGAGACGGCGGTGATCCGGCTGGGGACGATCTTGCCGCGCTCGGACAGGAAGCGCGACAGCAGGCGGACATCCTTGTAATCGATCTTCGGCGCGTTGGGGCCGGAGAACGGGCAGGATTTGCGCCGGCGGTAGAACGGGCGGCGGGCGCCGACGGCGGTGCGCCGCGCGGCGGGGTTGACGTCGGTATTGTCAGTGCTGGTTTCCGACATGATCACTCCTCCTCGGCGGTGTCTTCATCGCGATCGGTGCGGAATTCGTCGCGGGCGCGGAATTCCTCGCGGTCGTCGGCGCCGCGGCGCCTGCCGCTCTCGAACCGGCCGGCCGGTTTCGGTCCGCGAAAGCCGCGTTCGCCGCGATCGTCGCCACGGCGGGCGAGCGGGGCGGACGGCGCCTCGTCGATCGCCTCGACCCGGAGCGTCATGAAGCGAAGAATGTCCTCGTTCAGGCCGAGCTGGCGTTCCATCTCGGTGATCGAGGCCGGTGCGACATCGAGCCCGAACAGGACGTAATGGCCCTTGCGGTTTTTCTTGATGCGGTAGGCGAGATTGCGCAGGCCCCAGTATTCGCGCTTCTTGATCGAGCCGCCTTCGCCTTCGAGCTGGGCAACCACGCCGTCGGCGATGGTGTCGACCTGCTGCTGCGTGACCTCGCTGCGTGCGATCAGCACGCATTCATAAAGTGGCATGGTCCCTCCTGTGGGTTGCTTCAGCCCCGGCGCCGCGCAGGAATTGCCCGGACGCCAATTTCCCCATGGAAACGGGCATAGCCGCGTGCGATGCCACGCACACGGCAGGAGACCGGCGGCATGTGGCACAAAGGCGCGGCGGGAGCAAGGCGGGACCGGATCGGTCACGGTGCTGTCGCACCTGGCCGAGGATCGAGCAAAGTCGTTTGACCGGTCGAAACGGCTCTGGACGACTTCCTGTCGGGCCGGGCTTGACAGAAATTCGTTTATAGACGAATTTTGATCATGTTCGAGATACGGCATTACCTGACGGCGGATGGCAGGGATTTGATTGCGGATTGGCTGCGCCGGCTCCGTGATGTTCAGGCCAGGGCCGCCATTATCAGGCGACTCAACCGTCTGGAGGGTGGCAATTTCGGGGATTTCAAGCCTCTCCGGGATGGGGTGCATGAGTTGCGGATCGATGTCGGCCCTGGATATCGCGTTTATTATGCGCAGTCGGGAAAGACGGTGATGCTGCTTTTATGCGGCGGTACCAAGCGGACGCAGAGCGCCGATATCGACCATGCGTGCGACTACTGGCGCGATTGGAAAGATCGTGATGGTTGAAGGAGCGAAGACGATGAAAGACCGCAGCCACGATGAGGCGATGGCCGAACTCTTCCGTGAAGATCCGGCAACGGCGGCCGCCACACTTGATGCCATTTTTGCAGATGGCGATCAGGGCGAACTTCTGGTCACGTTGCGGCAGATGGCCAAGGCGTTTGGTGGCATTGCGGCTGTTGCCAGGGCGGCCGATCTGAACCCGACCCAGCTTTACCGGACACTGTCCGAAAAGGGGAACCCGGAACTACGGAGTTTGAACGCTGTTCTTCACTCGATGGGTTTGAGGCTGGCGGTGGAACCGCTGAACCGACCGGTGCCGCACGTTTGATGACAGATTTTTCGTTTCATTTTGCTGGATAGAGTACCGGCAAGATAATCGGAGCCGGCTCTCGACAACACGCTTATCGCGCGTTGCGCCACTGGCTCAACACGACACTTCCCACGATCATCGCGCCGCCGATGAGTTGCGCCGGAGCGAAAATCTCGCCGAAGATGGCGCCGATCACCCCGGCCCAGACCGGCTCCATCGCGTAGATCAGGGTCGCGCGGTTGGCGGGAACGCTGCGCTGCGCCCAGTTCATCGCGACCATGATGAAGGCGGTCATCAGGCCGAGGCCGATGATGCCGCCGAGCGCGAAGGGCGCGGTGGTGAGAATCCGCTCGCCGCTCACGCCCGCGACCGCGAGCGAGAGCACCGAAACCGTGGCAAGCTGGATCAGCGCGATCCGGCGCGGGTCGGTATGAGCGGAAAACCGGCCGATCAGCACGATCTCGAACGAGGTGGCGAGCGCGCCGGCAAGAGTGAGGATCGCGCCGGTGCCGAGTTCGAGATGCGCCGGCGTCATCCCCGACATCAGGACGAGGCCGGCGAAGGCGAGGATCAGGGCGGCGAACGTGGCCACCCCAGGCCTGCGGCGGAACAGAAGCCACTCCAGAACCGGCACCATCGGCACGTAGAGCGCGGTGAGAAAGGCGGATTCGCCGCTCGCCACGGTGCGCAGCCCGTCGGCCTGCAGTCCGTAGCCGAAGAACAGGATGACCCCGATGCCGATTCCGCCGATCAGTTCAGCGCGCCGGAAGCTCGCCGGGTGCGGGCGCGCGACAAGGGCGACGGCGATCGCTGCAAGCGCGAAGCGCAACCCGACGAAGCCGTAGGGGCCGACGAAATGCAGCGAGATCCGGGTGACGATGAACGTCACGCCCCAGAGCATGGTCACGAAAATCAGGACCAGAACGGGCAGGGGCAGGCGCATCGACCGGGACGGCAGGCGGGCGATCTCGCTCATCGACCCTGTCAACACGATCGGGCGAGGCCCGGCAACCCCGCGCCGGCGCAGAGCTGGTTATTCAGGTTTCAGCCCGGTGAGCGGAAGGCGTGCCTCCATCACGTCGTCCTCGCCGGGAATGCGGTGTACGGAAAAGCCGAGCTTGCGGACGAAGGCGAGCATCCGTCCGTTGGACGCGAGAACCTGGCCGACGATTTCCACGACCCCCTCGCGTCGGGCCCAGGCGATCAGCCGGTGCATCAGCGCCGCGCCGAGTCCGGTGCCCTTGGCGGCATCCTCGACCAGAACGGCGAATTCGCCCTCGGCGCCATCGGTGTCCGAGCGCACCAGCCGGGCAACGCCGGAGGTTTCTCCGGTCGCCACGTCGATACCGATCAGGGCGATCTCGCGCCCGTAATCGACTTCGGTCATCCGCACCACCTGTTCGGGGCTCAGCGCGCGCACCGCCGAGAAGAAGCGGAACCGGATATCCTCCGGCCCCAGCCGCCCGAACAGGCGCTGGTGGGCCTCGGCATCTTCCGGGCGGATCGGGCGGATCAGGAAGCGCCGGCCGCGCAGGTCCACCGCCTCGGCGAGTTCCGCCGGCCAGGGCGCGATCGCCAGTGCCGCGCGCCGCGTGCCGGCCGGACGCAGGGCGATCCGCGCGCTGGCGGCGAAGATGCCGTCTCCGGTCGCGAACAACGGGTCGATATCGAGGGTCGCGATGTCCGGCCAGTCGATGACGAGCTGGCTGACCCTGACCAGTGCCGCCTCGACCGCGCCGCGATCCGCCTCGCCCAGTCCGCGCGCGAGCCGAAGGAGCGAGGCAGCGCCGGCGCGTTCGACCAGATTGTGGGCGAGGGCGAGGTTGAGCGGCGGAAGATCGACCGTCAGGTGCCCGACCTCGGCGAGATCGCCGCCGCCGGGGCCGAAACCGATGGTCGGGCCGACCACGATCTGGTCGACGACGCGGATGCGCAGTTCGCGCGCCCGCCCGATCTGGCGCTGGACCAGGAATTGCGCACCCTCCGGCCATTCGCCCCGGCTTTGCAGCCGCGCGGTGATCAGCCTGGCCGCGGCCCGTGCCGAGGCGGCGTCCGGCAGGTCGAGCGCGACGCTGCCTTTCGGTCGCGCGGTGGCGAGATCGGGGTGCGACAGTTTCACCACCGCCGGAAACCCGATCGCGGTCGCGGCCTTCGCGACCGACTCCGCGGTCGCGGCGAGCCGGGAGTCGAGAATGTCGATGCCGTAAGCGCGCAGGATCGCGAAGGCTTCGGCCTGGGTCAGGGTCAGGCGGCCTTCGGCGCGGGCGGCCGCGATGACGCCGGCAGCGGCCTTGCGGTCGGGTGCCACGTCGAGCACGGCCGAGGGCGGCAGTTCGCGCGCGACCGCCCGAATCCGCCGGTGGCGCACCAGATCGGCGAATCCGCTGACCGCTTCCTCCGGCGTGGCGAAGGCGGCGACCCCGGCTTCGGCCAGACGGCGGCGCCGGACGGCTCCGGTGGTCTCGCCCGGAATCGCGACGAGCAAGGGCGCCTTGATCGCGCCGGCGCAGGCGATGAGGGCGGTGATCGCGGCATCGTCGGCCGGGCCGGAGGGCGTGTGGATCACCAGAACCCCGCCGACCTCGGGGGCGGCGGCGAGCATGGCGGCGATGTCGGCGAGTTTGGTCCCCGGAGCGTCCGGCAGGGCGATCGGCGCACCCGGCGCGGGATCGGCGCCGACGATCAGGCTCAGCACCTTGCGGGTCTCGGGCGTGAGGTCGGCGAGGGCGATTCCCGCCGCCAGAGCGGCATCGGCGGCAAGCAGGCAGCCGCCCCGGCTGTTGCCGACGATGGCGAGGCGTTCGCCGCGCGCCGGGCGGGCGCGGGTCAGGGTTTCGGCGGCGGCGAGAAATCCGCCGAGGCTGGTGGTCATCAGCACGCCGGCGCGGGCCAACGCCGCCTCGAACGCGGCGAGTGCCGTGAATCCGGGATCGGTCAGCCGCGCGCCCGGCACAAGGGCGACGATCGGCCGCAGCCGGGCCGCCGCCCGCGCCGCCGACAGGAACAGGCGCGGATCGCGCAATTCCGCGATCTCCAGCAGGATCGGCCCGGTTCCCGGGTCGCGCGCAAGATGGTCGAGCACCCGGCCGAAGCCGATATCGGCGTTGCCGCCGATGCCGACGATATGGGAGAAGCCGATGCCATTGGGTTCGGCCCAGTCGATCACCGCGCGGGCGAGACTGGGCGACTGGCCGAGCAGGGCGACCCGGCCGGGTTTCGGCGGAAGATGGGTCAGCAGGGCGTTCAGCCCGATCCCCGGAACCGCGAGGCCGAAGGAATGCGGGCCGATCACCCGGATGCGGGCGGCGAGTGCTGTGGCGCGCAGGTCCGGCGTATCGGAATAGACGATGGCGGCGCCGCGCAGCTTTCCGGTGAGGCCGGCGAGAATCGAAGGCACGGTTTCCGGCGGATCGGCGATCAGGGCGAGGTCGATCGCCGTTGCGCCTTCAGCGGTTTCGACGATCCGGCCCTGGAATTGCGCCGCGGCGAGGGCTTCTCGCAGGCGGGTTCCGGTTGCGGTCGCGCTGCCGGAGAGAAAGATCGTTTCGGGCCGGAACAGCCGCTCGGGATCGAGGCGGTTGACCAGGGAATAGCCGGTCGGTGTCATGGTGCCCGGCGTTATAGCCGGTTTTGCGCCATCCCGGCGATGGCGGCGCCAAAGCCGGCTCCGGTTTTATCCGGCGAGCAATTTCACCCGAACCGATCGGATCGAATGATCCAGTCTGTCCGGATATTGCTCTATTCGGCCGGGCCGATGATCTTCGGTTCCGGCAGGGCGTTGCCGTTGCCGGCGTAGGCCGGGTTGGAGTCGCGCATACACGCGTTGATCCGGTCCTGCCGGTCGTGGATCTGGGCGAGCTTGTTATCCACGTAATTCTGGTTCGGCGTGCCGAGGAGCGGGGTGGCGAACTCACTGGTGCGCGACAGGTAGGCGTAGTGGCGCGCGGCGTTGATCGCGTCGGCGCGCTGGGTGCAGGCGGCGAGATCGGCCTGTTCGGCGGCGGATTGCGGCGGCGCGCCGAAGCTGCATCCGGCGAGAGGGATGGCCATAACCGTCAGCATCAGGGTCAGGCGGAGCATGGGGCGGTTTCCTCGCAAAGGCGGTATCAGATGGCGACCCGGACGCCGAGTTCGACGACCCGGTCCGACGGGATCTGGAAGAACTCGGTCGCCGGGATCGAGTTGCGCAGCATGAACAGGAACAGCATCCGGCGGATCAGCCTGAGTTTCGGCACCATCGCCGGCACCACCATCTCGCGGCCGAGGAAATAGCTGGTCTGCATCGGGTTGAACGGCAATCCCCGTTCGTGCAGCAGGTCGAGCGAGCGCGGCAGGTTGGGGCTGTCCATGAAGCCGTAGCCGATGCCGACCCGCCAGATGCCCGACGCGAGTTCCTCATACCGGAGCCGGTCCTCGGCGGAGGCGAACGGCACGTCGAGATGGCGCACGGTGACGAAGAACACCGTCTCGTGCAGCACCTTGTTGTGCTTGAGGTTATGCAGCAGCGCGGCCGGGGTGTATTCCGGGTTGCCGGTCAGGAACACGGCGATGCCGGGCACCCGCGTGATGCGCGACTGCGGCAGCCGGCCGAGGAACGAGGCGAGAGGCAGGCTGTCTTTCTGCCAGCGGGCGAACAGAAGGCTGCGCCCGCGCCGCCATGTGGTCATCAGCGTGATCAGAGTGCCGGCGATCAGCAGCGGCACCCAGCCGCCCTCGACCACCTTGAGGGCGTTCGAACTGAAAAAGGCGAAGTCGACCAGGCCGATCAGTCCGAAGATCAGCGCCGCGCGCCAGACCGGCCAGTTGAACTGCCTGACATAGACGAACGCCGCCAGCGAGTTGTCGCACAGGAAGGTTCCGGTCACCGCGATGCCGTAGGCCGAGGCGAGCCCGGCGGAGGAGCGGAAACCGAGCACAAGGAGAAGAACGATGACCAGAAGGATCATGTTCACCTGGGGCACGTAGATCTGGCCTTCCTCGGTCCGGCTGGTATGGCGCACTTCCATGCGCGGCAGAAGGCCGAGCTGTACGCACTGGCTGCCGACGGTGAAGGCGCCCGATATCACCGACTGGCTCGCGATCACGGTGGCGACGGTCGAAAGGATCACCATCGGGATCAGCAGCGCGTGCGGCGTGGTCAGATAGAACGGGTTCGCCGCCGCCTTCGGGTCGGAGATCACCAGCGCGCCCTGACCGAAATAGTTCAGCACAAGGCAGGGCAGGACGAAGAACAGCCAGGTGATGCGGATCGGCTTGCGGCCGAAATGGCTCATGTCGGCATAGAGCGCTTCCGCGCCGGTCACCGACAGAACCACGGCGCCGAGCGCGATGAACGCGAGAAAGTCGTGGTGGACGATGAACTGGACGCCATAGATCGGGATCAGCGCCTTGAGCACGAGCGGATTCTGCACGATCTGGTTGATGCCGAGCAGGCCGAGCACAGCGAACCAGACCACCATGATCGGGCCGAAGGCGTGGCCGACCTTTGCGGTGCCGAAGCGCTGGAACAGGAACAGCACAAGGATGATCGCGATCGCGACCGGCAGGACGAACTCCTTGAAGCCGGGCGAGATCACCTCCATGCCTTCGACAGCCGAAAGCACCGAAATCGCCGGGGTGATCGTGCCGTCGCCGAAGAACAGGCCGGCGCCGCAGATACCGATGATCCCGACGATCCACTGGGACCGCGGCGATTTGGTGACGTGCTGCGCCAGCGCCATCAGCGACAGCGTGCCGCCTTCGCCGCCATTGTCGGCGCGCATGATCAGGATGACGTATTTCACCGTGACGGTGATGATCAGCGCCCAGAAGATCAGCGACAGAAGGCCGAAGACATCGATGATCTGAAGCTTGCCGTTGTTGACATAGCCGAGGCAGGTTTGCAGCGAATAGAGCGGCGAGGTGCCGATATCGCCATAAACCACGCCCAGGACGCCAACCAGCGCGCCGAGCTTGATTTTATCGGCGGAGCGGGATTCGATCGAGCCGGTTTCCGACATGAAGGGGGGCTCAGGTCCGTTTCGCGCCAGGCTTCGCGTCAGACTTCGCGCCGATCGGGGGCAGATCATCGTGCATCCCGGCCAGAACCTCCGCCACATGTCGTACCGCGACCGGGCGTGTCCCGTCGGTCCGGGTCTCGCGCGAAAGTTTGCCGGCCATGTTGAGCAGACAGCCGAGATCGCCGGCGAGCAGAAGATCGGCGCCGGTCGCCGCGACATCGGCCACCTTGTCGTGGGCCATCCGCGCCGAGATGTCGGGGTATTTGACGCAGAACGTGCCGCC
>DASVGZ010000067.1:0-2771 GCA_036379275.1 Acidiphilium sp.
GTGTCCGCCGACATATTTGGTCAGCGACTGGATCGACACGTCGACGCCATGGCTGAACGGCTGGAACGAGTGGATGCCCCAGGTGTTATCCATGAAAACTTTCGCGCCGTGCGCATGGGCAACGCGTGCGAGCATCGGCACATCCTGCACCTCGAAGGTGTGGCTGCCAGGGCTTTCGGCGAACACGACACTGGTGTTCGGACGGATCAGCGTTTCGAGCGCCGCCTCGCCGATCATCGGGTCGTAATAGGTGGTCTCGATGCCGAGGCGCTTCAGCATCGTGTCGCAGAAGGTCCGGGTCGGCCCGTAGACCGAATCCGGCACCAGAAGGTGATCGCCCGATTTCATCCAGGCGAGCAGCGGCACGGTGATCGCGGCGAGACCCGAGGAGACGATCTGGCAATGGGTGCCGCCCTCGATTTCAGCGACCATCCGTTCAAGGGCGAAGTGGGTTTCGGTGCCGTAGAGCCCGTAGATTTCCTCCTGCTCCAGCCGGCGCTTGCCGATCGCGCGTCGCTCCGCGACATTGGCGTAGAGAACGGTCGAACCGCGCGCGAGCTTCGGGTTGACGAAGCCGTGGGATTTCACCGGCCGGCGCGCGGCAAGCGATAGTCTTGTTTCGAAACGATCGTTGCTCATGCCGTCACCTCGACCGGCGTTTCCGCCAGACCTCCCCATTCCGCCCATGATCCATCGTAAAGCGCCCCCGTCGGCAGTCCGGCGGAGACGAGGCCGAGGCTCAGCACCGCGCCGGTCACGCCGGAGCCGCACATCGTTACCGGCCGGCTGTCGGCCCCGATGCCGCGCGCCGCGAATTCCGTGCGCAACGCATCCGGCGATTTCAGCGTGCCGTCCGCGCCGAGCAGTTCGGTGAACGGCAGCGATCGTGCGCCCGGCACATGCCCGCTGCGCATCCCCGGGCGCGGTTCCGGCACGGCGCCGGAAAACCGCCCCGCCGCGCGGGCGTCGAGCAGGGTTTCCGCTTTCGTCGCGATATTGGCCGTGACCGCCGCACGATCGCGCACCAGTTCGGGCCGGAAGCGCGGGGTGAACTGTCCGCGCGGCCTCGCTTTTGCCTCGCCCGTGCTCACCGCACGACCTTCGCGCCGCCATTTCGGCAGGCCGCCATTGAGCACGAGCACCGCGTCATGGCCGAAGACCCTGAACATCCACCATACCCGTGCTGCGGAAAACAGGCCGCGCTGATCGTAGACGACCACTCGGCTGCCGTTCGAGATGCCGAAGCCCTCCGCTGCCTCGGCAAACGCCGCCTCGTCCGGCAGCATGTGCGGCAGGGAGGTGGAATGATCGGAAATGGCGTCGATGTCGAAAAACGCCGCGCCGGGTATATGCGCATCGGCGAACAGGGCCCGCGCATTCTGCGGCTCGGTCGGGAGGTAGAACGAGGCATCAAGCAGGACCAGCGCCGGATCGGCACGATCCCGGTCGAGCTGTTCGGTGGAGATCAGGGTGCTCATCGGCGCAGTGTAACCCGCGGCAGGGGGATTGTCTCGCCGCCCTGCCGCGCAAAAATCCCGTATCTGTCAGGCGGCGGCCTTCATGGAGACGAGGAGCGACCGGATCTGCCGCGCCGCTGCCGGTCCCTTGACCGCGTCGCGCCAGGTCGCCTCGGCGATCCGCTGATGCGACATCACCGCATCCTCGGCGCTGGTGATCATTGCGACGCCGGTCTGCGCGTTCGGCGCGGAGTCGGCCGCGAACGGGTTGATCGCGAGCGAGGCGCGTTCGGGCGTGCGCAGCAGCATGAACGGGCCATTGGGATCGGCGCCGGAAACCAGGCCGAATTGCAGCCCGATCGGCTCGCTTTCCATCAGGTCGGCAAGGCGTTCGACCTCGTGGCGCGCGGTCTCGCGGCTGAGGATGCGCAGCCGGTCGGACATCGGCAGGCTGCCGGCAATGCCGGTATCGATGAATTTTTCGACCGCGCTGGCGTTCAGGATCGAGATCATGGTCGGCCGCCGGGCCAGGAACATCCGCTTGCGGGCGGTCAGCGCGCTGATCACCTGCTCGGCCGCGGTGCGGGCGAGGCCGCGATCGGCTCCGGCCTGGTCGGCCTGCTCCTCGAAAATCAAGGCAAGCGCGGTATCGTACTCTTCCGAGGTGGTCAGGTAGCAGATCGGGCCGAAGAACTGGAGAATCTGGTCGGCGGTCTCCTCGATCTGGCGGATTCGTTCCAGATAGCCGATCGGACGGCTGTAATATTCGACGCCGATGCCCAGAAGCGTCAGCGGAGAAATTTTGAGAAGCTCCGCGAGGCGCTTCACGGTGTCTAATTTGATGACCTCGCCCTTTTCATAGCGGTACAGAGCGGCGCGGGAGACACCCAGCCGCGCGGCGATCTCTTCGGCCTTCAGCCCCGATTCCATCCGATAGGCCCGTAGCTGCTGGCCTATTTCGTTAAAGTGCATCATGTGCCTTCTCACACTCGTTGACCGGCGGTGCCGGAGATTCAGTCTCGTGGGCGGTTACGCGATAAAATACAAAAAACAGAAAATGTGTTACAAACTACGACGCGTCTCAAAATGTCCATATCAACATTCTCTTTACTTATTTATCGACGGAAAAGCAACATCTCATCAAGCAAAATCTAAATTTTAATAATCACCATCGGAGTGCAACCGCGGACGATTTTACGCTGGCGTTCCGTTCCGGAATTCCGTACGGATGGTAGAGACCAAAATGCTGACCGAACCGATCGTTTTGGTAATGCTGCTTCTGAAACTCTGGGAATGTTCCTCCGGACGGGACGG
>DASVGZ010000068.1:0-2241 GCA_036379275.1 Acidiphilium sp.
ACGTCCCGCTTCTGATGCAGCGTTTCACCCGCCTGATCACACGGTTCAGAACCATCGCAACCACGCCCTATCCGTTCATCCTGCCGTATCGGTTCCGTCCCGCCTACAATATGTCCAAAGAGGAATTTCGCGCGCGATACAGCGAGCGAAAACCCGAGCGCGTCAAATTCCCGCGCGGCTTCGCCTGGCTGGTCAATATGGTCCCCGAGGCCGGCGGTATCGCGGATGAATTTTGCTCCTTCCTCGCCGATCCGGGGATCGCCTGGATTCTTGAGGAAGACCCCCGCTACGGCGACGCATTGCGCCCGCTCTGCCACGCTCTCGGAATCAAGGTTCCGGACTGTCTGGCCAAAGTGGTCCTTGTCGATCCCTACGAAAAACCCCGGCGTCCCGATTCGACCGGCAAACCGATGCCGAGCAACATCCCGTTCGACGCCCAGGTCCCGCCCGAGCGCCGCTATCCCCTGTTTCTCGAACAACTCGCCCGCATCCGCTCGGCCCGTGCTGCCGCGCGCTCCCCGCCCTGACCGCACAATCCCGAGCCTGCCCAACCCCGCACGAATGCCATCGTTCGGGGCAACGAGCGTTGCATCACGGCTCTCCCACCCTGACCATCGCGGCATCGATTCCGCTCCCGTCGGCCCATCCCAAAGCGGCCCGCGCGCGCGGCAGGGCGATCGCGACCACGATAAGCGAAATCACCGCCGCGCCGATCTGGAATCCGGCCGGCACGAAATCGCTCTTCGTCACCTGGATCAGCCAGGTCACCGCCAGCGGCGCCAGACCGCCGAAGCAGGTCACCGCCACGTTATAGGAAATCGCTACTCCGGTCGCCCGCACCCGCGCCGGGAACAAATCGGTCAACATGCCCGGATGAGGCCCCGACATCAGGGTAAGAAACAGGCTGGCAATGATCTGTGCCGTGACGAGGCGCGGAATCGTCGGGTCGGACACAACGAAATGATAGAGCGGATACGCCGCGATGCTGAACGCGATCACCACCGGAAAGAACACCCGGTAGGCTCCGACCCGGTCGGCGAGTTTCCCCGCCAGCGGATAGCCGATCACCGCGATCAGCCCGGACGCCGAATTGCCGAACAGCGCGACGTAAAGCGGCAGATGCAGATGCCGTGTGACGTAGAGCGGCATATAGCCGTGCCAGAGAAAATTCAGCGCGGCCCCCACCACGATCACCCCGATTCCGCACAGCAGCGCCGCCTTGTGACGGGCGAAATAGGGCGCGAACCGGTCGCGCGGCATCAGGTCGTGATGCTCCTGCAACCGCCGCAGAACCGGCGATTCCGCGACATGATGGCGGATATAGTAGCCGACCGGCCCGATGAACGCGCCGAGAATGAACGGAACCCGCCAGCCCCAGCTTCGCATCGCCGCATGGGGCAGATACCGCGCGAGCGAAAACGCCAGAAGCGAGCCCACCAGAAGCGCGAACCCCTGCGACGCCATCTCGAAACTGCCATAGAACATGCGCTTGCCCGCCGGCGCGTATTCCACCAGCATCGACGCCGCCGAGGCGAATTCCCCGCCGACCGACAGCCCCTGAAGCACCCGCGCGAATACGAAAATAACCGGCGCCGCGATCCCGATCTGCCGATAGCTCGGCGTGATCCCGACCAGAAGCGTGCCGAACGCCATCACCACGATCAGCAGCGCCAGTGCCTTCCGCCGGCCGGCCCGGTCGGCATAGAGGCCAAGCAGAATGCCACCGAACGGGCGGACGACGAATCCTGCGGCGAAAGCGCCGAGCGTGCGCAGGATCGAAACCCCCGGCGAAGCCGCCGGAAAAAACGCTATGGAAATAAAATGGATGAAGCTGCCGATAACGATGAAGTCGAACCACTCCATCCCGTTGCCGATGATCGAGGCGAGCACGGCGCGGCGGATCTCGGCGCTGCCGATATCAATCGTCAGAGGAGATGGCGCGGTTTCGGTCATGGCGTTTCCATCGGGGTTTCCGGTGAACCGAAAATGGCGGCGCGCGCCGCTCCGGCCATGAACATGCCGAGCGGATCGTGGCCGATGCCGGGTAGTTCGATCAGCCGGTGCCGCAATGCCGCACCGTGGCGCCCCCGCAGATAACGAACATAATTCCGGCCGCGCTCCAGCCGGTTCTCGCCCTGCGCCATCGCCGGCGGCGACCGGTCGAGCGCCGGATGGTCAGGGTCGCAATCGGCCTGACCGAGCAGATAGACGACATCGCGCGCCACGTAGCGCGCCTCCAGT
>DASVGZ010000069.1:0-2218 GCA_036379275.1 Acidiphilium sp.
AAGGATGGTCGATGTCGAACACATAATCCCGGGTCACCGCCGAGGGATTCGCCGCCTTGTCGTCATAAAGCGGGCGGATGCCGGAATACTCGCTCACGATGTCCGCGCCGGTCAGTTGCGTCTTCATGTAGCGATTGACTACGCGCAAAAGATATTGACGTTCCGTCTCGTCCGCCGCGACCGCTTCCGGTGCGCCGTCATAGGGAATGTCAGTGGTGCCGATCAGGCAGAGATCGCCCTCGTAGGGATTGACGAAAATCACCCGCCGGTCGTCGTTTTGCAGAAGATAGGCATGATCGCCGTCCCAGAATTTCCGCGCGATGATGTGGCTGCCCTTGACCAGCCGCACCTTCGCCGGCGTGTTCAGCCCGGCAACGCCGCGCATCACCGTGTCCACCCATGGCCCTGCGGCATTGACCAGAATTCTTGCCGTTATTTCTTCTTCTGTTCCGTCATCGCTGGCCAGGGTCAGCCGCCACACTCCGTCCACCCGCCGCGCCGCTTTTGCCGCCTTGCGCGCGCGGATCGTGGCACCCCGCCGCTCGGCGTCCAGCACGTTCAGAACCACCAGCCGCGCATCGTCCACCCAGCAATCGGAGTACTCGAAGCCGCGCGGATAAATCTCCTTGACCGCCTTGCCCTCCGGCGCGCGGCGCAGATCGAGCGAGCGGCTCGCGGCAAGTTTCATGCGCCCGCCGAGATGGTCGTAGAGAAACAACCCGGTCCGCACCATCCAGGCCGGCCGCTGCTCCGGACTGTGCGGCAGGACGAAGCGCATCGGCCAGACGATGTGCGGCGCCGCGCGCAGCAGAACCTCGCGCTCGATCAGCGCCTCGCGCACCAGCCGGAACTCGTAATATTCGAGATAGCGCAGCCCGCCATGGATCAGCTTGCCCGAGCGCGACGATGTGCCTTCGGCGAAATCGCCTTTCTCGCACAACAGGGTTTTCAACCCCCGCCCCGCCGCGTCCCGCGCGATCCCCGCGCCGTTGATCCCCCCGCCGATGACGGCGAGGTCGTAGTCCGCGGTCATGCCGCGCTCGCGGTCTCGTCCTGGATGCCGTAGCCGGAAAACTGCGCGAGAGTCGCGTCGATATCCGCCTTGGTCAGAATCTGCGGTTTGCCGAGCACCAGGGCGTGATAATATTGCCGCGCGATGGTCTCCAGTTCGACCGCGCGCCACATCGCCTTGTCGAGAGTCTCGCCCAGCGCGATCATGCCGTGATTGGCGAGCAGGCAGCCCATTCTGTCTTTCAGCGCCTCCACCGCATGAACCGACAGCGCCTTGGTGCCGAACGTCGCATAGGGCGCGCAGCGGATATCGGTGCCGCCGAATGCCGCGATCATGTAGTGGCACGCCTCGATGTTCCGGCGCGCGATTGCGAGAACGGTGGCAAAGGTCGGGTGCGAATGCACGATCGCGTTTACTTCCGGCCGCGCCTTCATGATGTCGAGATGAAAGCGCCACTCGGTCGAGGGTTTCTTCGGCCCGGTCCATTTGCCGTATTCGCCGTCGATCGGCAGCGCCGCGATCATCTCCGGCTCCATCCGGTCATACGGAATCGCCGAGGGCGAGATCAGCATGGTGTTGCCATGGCGCACGCTGATATTGCCGGATGTGCCCTGATTGATGCCGAGCGCGTTCATCTGCCGGCAGGCCTGGATCAAAGCTTTTCGGGTCGAAAGATCGGTCATCGGAACGGGACTCCTGTTGGGCAAATCAGCATGGATTGAGCGGCGGCTCGCCGGCGATGAACCGGCGCAGTTCCTCGGCGGCCGCCTCGGCGGCGATGGTCACGGTCTTCACCGAGGCACCGGCGATATGCGGTGTCAGCGTCACGTTGGGCAAGTCGAGCAGCGCCCAGTCCGCCGGCACCGGCTCGATTCCGAAGGTGTCGAGCGCGGCACCGCCGAGCCGGCCCGAGCGCAGCGCGCCGGTCAGCGCATCGTAATCGACCAGCGGCCCGCGCGCGGTGTTGACCAGATACGCGCCGCGCTTCATCGCGCCGAACCGCTCGGCGTTCATCATCCCCCTGGTCTCTCCGGTCACGCGCGGATGCAGGGTCACCACGTCGGCCTCCGCCAGAAGCGCATCCAGCGAGGCCGGTTCGACCCCGTCCTCGCGGTCCCGCGCCGACAGCTCGACATACGGGTCATGCACCAGAATCCGGCAGCCGAACGGCTTGAGCAGCCGCACAACCCGGGTGCCGATATGGCC
>DASVGZ010000070.1:0-4800 GCA_036379275.1 Acidiphilium sp.
TTTATCGCGGTTTCTTCTGTTTTTAGTGATGAATATTATAATATATATTTTATATTACCAGTGTCATTTGTTATTTTTTGTTATGTTGTTCTTTTTATTTTTAGTATTTTCTGGATAAAATATGCAAATCAATTTCAACAAAAAATAAAAAATTTTTTATTTATCGTTTTTGCTATTAGATTTTTTCTTGGTCTTTCATGGGCTATTTCATTGATATTCATGATGGCCACAGGAAATTACGAGCAGAGAGTTCTTTTGCTTGCCGTTGAAATCGGAATTATCTCAAGTGCTGTTATCGGCGGCCCGCTGATCTATGGGTTGGCATTCTGGATACCCGTTACCATAGGTTCATTTATATCCATTCTTTTTGCATATGGCTTTTCTTTGCGATACATTTTAATTTCTCTTGCTTCATATGCGCTTTATACGTTTTTGTCTATGATTTTTATTAATAAAAAAATGATAGAACGAAGTTTGAGCTTTATTCATCTACAAAAGACTAACGAAACAATTCGTATCCTGCTCCGGGACTTCGAGGAAAATGCCAGTGACTGGCTTTGGGAAACCGATGCGGAAGGCTGCCTCAATCATGCGTCGCCGCGATTTGCCGAGGTCGCGCGCAAACCCGCGGAGGCGATCCGCGGGGATTTCCTGACCTTCATCGCCGGAGAAGAGGATACAATCCGGAAATCTCAAAGAAAAACCGGCGATCCCTATGAACAGATCCGCCAGAAACTTGCCGGACGCCGCCCGTTTCGCGATATCGTCGTGCCCGCCGCCATGGGCGGGGAACAGCGCTGGTGGTCCCTGACCGGCAAACCGGTCACCGACCAGAACGGAGCTTTCATCGGCTATCGAGGGGTTGGGTCAGACGTTACCGCGATGCACCAGTCGCGCGAACGGATCGCCTGGCTTGCCCGGCACGATACCCTGACCGATCTCGTCAATCGCGAGGAATTCAACAATACTCTGGGGCGGTTGCTGGCCGATCACCAGCCCGGAGCCGCGCTTCTCTGCCTTGATCTGGACCAGTTCAAGGCGATCAACGACAGTTACGGCCATGGTCTGGGCGATGCGGTCCTGCGCGCGGTTGCCCACCGGATCCGCAGCGCGATCCGCGACAACGATATCGCGGCGCGGCTGGGCGGAGACGAATTTTCCATCGTTCTGCCATCGAACAGCGAGTTCGATGCGACCGCCGTCGCCGAGCGGGTGATCGATCGCATCACCCGTCCCTTCAAGTTCGACAACGTCACCGTCGAGATCGGGGTCAGTATCGGGATCGCCCTTGCGCCGCGGGACGGGGAGACGCCGGAGGAACTGTACAAGAACGCGGACCTCGCCCTGTATCGGGCCAAGGAGGCAGGACGGGGAACCTGGCGTCTGTTCGACCGGGAAATGGACCGGAACCTGCGGGAGCGCCGCAGCCTGCAGCGCGATATCAAGCGCGCCTTGCCGGGCGATCAGCTTTTCGTCGAATATCAGCCCGTCGTCGCGCTCGATACGTATCGGGTCACCGGGTTCGAGGCTCTGGTTCGCTGGAACCACCCCGAGCGCGGCACGATCGCCCCGGCCGAATTCATCGAAATCGCCGAGCAGAGCGGTCTGATCGGGACGATCACGGCCTTTGTCCTGTCTGAAGCCCTGACGGTCGCGGACCGGCTTCCCGCGAATGTCTCCGTTGCGATCAATCTTTCGCCGCTGCATCTTCGGGAAACCCGGCTGTTCGACCAGTTGTCGGGAATCATCGCGCGGTCCGGGATCGAACCGGGCCGGATCGAATTCGAGGTCACCGAAACGACCATGCTGGAAACCGAGGGGCGGATGCTCGAAAACCTGCACCGCCTGCGCGGGTCGGGTTGCCATATCGCGATCGACGATTTCGGTGCCGGATTTTCCTCGCTCGCGACCCTGCGCGGCTTTCCGTTCGACAGGCTGAAGATCGACCGAAGCTTCATCGCCGATCTGGAGCGCCGGGAGAACGATGCGCCGATCGTCAAGGCGATCATCGACCTGAGCCGGACACTCGGGTTGCGGGTGACCGCCGAGGGTGTCGAGACCGCGCGCCAGGCTGATATTCTGTGTGCCTATCAATGCCATGATGCACAGGGCTTTCTGTTCTCGACGCCCTTGCCGAAATCCGATGTGCTCGAATGGTATCGGCGCGGCAGTCCGGCACGGGCCGGCTTCGCAGCAGGGGTGGCTTCGACTAGATAGACCCGATGGATGCGAGCCGCGCCGAGGGCGCAACACCGGCCATGGCGCAATGGTTCAGGGCGAAGGCGGATTATCCCGATGCCCTGATCTTTTTCCGCATGGGTGATTTCTACGAGCTGTTCTTCGACGATGCCGAGGCTGCTTCGGCGGCGCTCGATATCGCGCTGACCGCGCGGGGAACCCATCAGGGCCAGCCGGTCAGCATGTGCGGCGTGCCGGTCTCGCAGCGCGATCTCTATCTCGGGCGGCTGATCCGGCGCGGTTTTCGCGTCGCCGTGGCCGAACAGCTCGAAACGCCGGAGGCGGCGAGGGCGCGTACCGGGAAATCCCTGATCGAACGCGCGGTCACCCGCCTGATCACCCCCGGCACGATCACCGAGGAGTCCCTGCTGGAAGCAGGGGGAAGCAATATCCTCCTTGCCCTCGTCGCCGATGGCGATCGACTGGGCGCGGCCTGGCTCGATGTGTCCACGGCAATGTTCGAGACGGCCGTGATCGCGGCGGATGCGCTCGCTGCCCTGCTGGGCCGGCTGGACCCGGCTGAAATTCTCGCCGCCAGTCTCGCGCTGCCCGGCTCTTATGCCGCCCGCCGGACCGACGCCGACGCTCCGGCGCCCGATGCCGCGCGCCGGTTTCTCGCCCATGCGTTCGGTGTCGCCTCGGTCGAGGCGTTCGGAAGCTTCACCGACGCCGAGGTTTCGGCCGCCGCCGCTGCCCTGCGCTATGTCGAACGCAGCCACGCTGGCACATTGCCGCGTCTTGCCCGTCCGGTGCGCACCGCCGATCGCGGTTTGCTGGAAATGGACGCCGCGACCCGCGCGAGCCTCGATCTGCTGCGCACGCGCGACGGGGCGGAAGCCGGCAGCCTGCTCGGCGCGGTGAAGCGCACGGTCAGCGCCGCCGGAGCGCGGATGCTGGCGGGCTGGATCGCGGCCCCTCTCGATGCCATCGAATCGTTGCAGGCGCGCCAGGCGGGCTGGCAATCCCTTCTGGCGGAGCCCGACGCATTGCGGGCACTGCGCGCAAGCTTGCGCGGCGCGCCGGATCTGGCCCGTGCCCTTGCCCGGCTCAGCCTTGCCGCCCGAAATGCCGGACGCCTCGCGCCGCGCGACCTCGGCCAGGTTCGCGATGCGCTGGCAAGCGCGGAAGCGGCAAGAAAGACCCTTGCGCCCCTGACGGAAGGAAACAGGGCACATCCGCTTGCCGGAGATTGCACGGCGCTCGCCCCGCCGGACGATCTCGCGCGGCTGCTGAATTCGGCGCTGGTCGAAACGCCGCCGCCGCGCATCGGCGAAGGGCCGGCGATCCGGCCCGGCTTCGATGGCGAACTCGATGCCGAGCGCAGGCTGCGCGACGAGACGAGGCAGGTGATCGCCGGGCTACAGATCGAGCTTGCCTCCCGCTATGGCGTCGCGGCCCTGAAGGTGCGCCATCACAGCCAGCTCGGCTACGTGCTGGAGGCGCCATCCGGCGCGGTCGAGGCGTTGCGGGCGTTTCCCGAACTGATCCTGCGCCAGGGGCTCGCCTCTTCGGCGCGCTTCACCCACCCCGAACTGTCCGATCTCGACCGGCGTATCGCCGAGGCGCATGAGCGGGCTGCCACCCGCGAGGCGCTGGTGCTCGATCATCTGCTGCGCGAGACGATCCGGCACGAGGACCGGCTCGGCGCCTGCGCGCAGGCGCTGGCAAGGCTCGATGCGCTCCAGTCGGCGGCAAATCTTGCCGAATCGGGACGCTGGTGCGCTCCCGTCCTGACCGAAGAGATGGATTTCGCCGTCGAGGCTGGCCGCCATCCGGTGGTCGAGGCGGCGCTGCCGCCGGGAGCGTCGTACATTGCGAACGATGCCGACCTGTCGCCCGACCAGCGGTTGATGCTGCTGACCGGGCCGAACATGGCCGGTAAATCGACCTTTCTCCGGCAGAATGCCCTGATGATCGTGCTCGCCCAGGCGGGGTTGCCGGTGCCGGCGGATGCCGCGCGGATCGGGCTGGTCGACCGGCTGTTCTCGCGCGTCGGCGCGGCCGACGATCTGGCGGCGGGGCGCTCGACCTTCATGGTCGAGATGATCGAGACGGCGGCGATCCTGCATCAGGCCGGACCGCGCGGTTTCGTGATCATCGACGAGATCGGCCGGGGCACGGGAACCAGGGACGGGCTCGCGATCGCCCAGGCGGTGCTGGAGGCGCTTCACGGAATGATTCGCTGCCGTGCCATTTTTGCGACGCATTTCCATGATCTCGTGCAACTCGGCGCGGCCCTGCCGCGATTGCGGACCTGCACGATGCGGGTCAAGGAGTGGCGCGGCGAGGTGGTGTTCCTGCACGAGGTGATCGAAGGCGCGGCTGAGCGAAGCTGGGGCGTTCATGTGGCGAAGCTGGCGGGCGTGCCGGAGGCGATCGTCCGGCGGGCGGATGCCCTGCTTCGTGCCGCGGAGCGGACCCGAGGGCCGGCCGGGGCTCTGCCCCTGTTCGCCGGAATGGAGGAAGACGCGCCGGCTTCAACGGACGTGGCAGCCGCGACCGATGCGGCGGAATGGCGGACGGCGCTCGCCGGCGCCGACCCCGACCGCCTCACGCCGCGCG
>DASVGZ010000071.1:0-4888 GCA_036379275.1 Acidiphilium sp.
CCGGCCTTCGCCCGCCGATCTGCGCGAGCCGGAACCGGATGAACCACGCCCGGGCGGGCGGCGCGAGCCGGTCCTGACCCGGCTGACCCGCGCCGCGCCCGCGAAAAAAGCGCCGCCGAAACAGGAACGCCTGCCTTTGCCGGAAACCGGCTGGCGCCTGCCGCCGCTCGAACTGCTCAAACCCGCGCCGCCGCGCGCCGCCTCCGGCCCCACCGCCGAGGCGCTGCAATCCAATGCCCGCCTGCTGGAAACCGTGCTCGGCGACTACGGCGTTCAGGGCCGTATCGTCGAAATCCGCCCCGGCCCGGTGGTTACCCTCTACGAACTGGAGCCCGCGCCCGGTATCCGCTCGGCCCGGGTGATCGGCCTCGCCGACGATATCGCGCGCAGCCTCTCGGTCCTCGCGGTGCGCATCGCGACCGTTCAGGGCCGCAACGTCATCGGCATCGAGGTGCCGAACGCGAAGCGCGAAACCGTCTTTCTCTCCGAACTGATGGAAGTCGCCGACTGGGGCAGCAATTCCGGCCGGCTCGCCCTTGCGCTCGGCAAGGATATCGGCGGCACGCCGGTCATCGCCGACCTCGCGCGGATGCCGCACCTGCTGATCGCCGGCACCACCGGCTCGGGCAAGTCGGTCGGCGTCAACGCGATGATCCTGTCGCTGCTCTACCGGCTCTCGCCCGAACAGTGCCGGCTGATCCTGATCGACCCGAAAATGCTCGAACTCTCGGTCTACGAGGGAATCCCGCATCTGCTCGCCCCGGTGGTCACCGAGCCGGCCAAGGCGGTCGCCGCGCTGAAATGGGTGGTGCGCGAGATGGAGCGCCGCTACCGCGCGATGAGCGGCCTCTCGGTGCGTAACATCGCCGGCTATAACGACCGGGTGAACGAGGCCCTCTCGCGCGGCGAGGTGGTGACCCGCCGGGTCCAGACCGGCTTCGACTCCGAAACCGGCCGCCCGATCTTCGAGGACCAACCTCTCGCCCTCGAACCCCTGCCGCTGATCGTCGTGGTCATCGACGAAATGGCCGACCTGATGATGGTCGCCGGCAAGGAAATCGAGGCCGCCGTCCAGCGCCTCGCCCAGATGGCGCGCGCCGCCGGCATCCACGTCATCATGGCGACCCAGCGCCCCTCGGTCGATGTCATCACCGGAACGATCAAGGCCAACTTCCCCACCCGCATCAGTTTCCAGGTGATTTCCAAGTTCGACAGCCGCACCATCCTGGGCGAGCAGGGGTCGGAACAGCTCCTCGGCCAGGGCGACATGCTCTACATGGCCGGCGGCGGGCGGATCACCCGCGTCCATGGCCCCTTCGTCTCCGACCGCGAGGTCGAGGACGTGGTTGCCTATCTGCGCGAGCAGGGCGAACCCGATTATGTCGAGGCGGTAACCGAGGCGACCGAGGAAGACGCGTCGGTGATGCCCGGCCTTGCCGCCGCCGAAGCCGGCGAGGGCGGGCTCTACCAGCAGGCGGTCGCCCTTGTCGCACGCGAGGGCAAGGCGTCCACCTCGTTCATCCAGCGCCATCTGCAGATCGGCTACAACCGCGCCGCCCGCCTGATCGAGCAGATGGAAAAGGAAGGCGTGGTCGGCCCGGCCAACCATGTCGGCAAGCGCGAGGTGCTGATCGCGGGTGGCCGCGACGACTGACCTCCCGCCCGCCGTCATCGTCCACGACCGGAGCCATATCGCGCGGGTTCTGGCGCCCGGCCTGCCGGTAACCCTGCTTTCGCCGCCCGGCTTCGCCCTCTATGCCGGCTGCCTCTGGTGGAAAACCCTGCTCGACCAAACCGGCTTCGCCGGTCCCGCGCTGCTCGACTGCGCGGACGCACCGGGCCGTGCGCTCGCCGCCCTCCGGCTCGGCATTTCCGGCATCGTTCTCGCCGCCGAACCCGAAATCCTCGCCCGGGTTTCCGCCATCGCCGCCTCCACCGGCGCTCTGGTTCTTGCCGAACCGCCGCCGGCGCTCGACCTTGCTACCCGCGACGCGGATCGCCACCTCGCAAGCTGGCTTGGTCATGCCGGCGAATTCGGCTAGCACAATCCTGAACCGGGCATTTTAGAGGAGAGCGACATGCGCGTGACGCAACGGGTGAGGAAAATTCTCGACTGGTACGAGAGCGACAACCCCGGCACCAAGGGCAACCTCGCGCGCATCCTGATGCAGGGAAAGCTCGGCGGCACCGGCCGGCTGGTCATCCTGCCGGTCGATCAGGGGTTCGAGCACGGCCCCGCCCGCAGCTTCGCGAGCAACCCGCCGGCCTACGACCCGCACTATCATTTCCAGCTCGCGCTCGATGCCGGGCTGTCCGCCTACGCCGCCCCGCTCGGCATGATCGAGGCCGCCGCCGGCAGCTACGCCGGCTCGATCCCGACCATCCTCAAGCTGAATTCGTCGAACAGCCTCGCCACCGAAAAGGACCAGGCGATGACCGGCTCGGTCGCCGATGCCCTGCGCCTCGGCTGCGCCGCGATCGGCTTCACCATCTATCCGGGCAGCGAATACCAGTTCGCGATGATGGAGGAATTCCGCGAACTGGCCGAGGAAGCCAAGGCCGCCGGCCTCGCCGTCGTTCTCTGGTCCTACCCGCGCGGCCCGAATCTCGACAAGGCCGCCGAAACCGCCGTCGATATCTGCGCCTACGCCGCGCACATGGCGGCGCTGCTCGGCGCCCACATCATCAAGGTGAAGCCGCCGACCAAACATATCGGGCTGGATGCCGCGAAGAAGGCCTACGAGAAGGTCGATATCTCCACCCTCGCCAAGCGCGTCGAGCACGTCGTGCAGTCCTGCTTCGCCGGCCGCCGCCTCGTGGTGTTCTCCGGCGGCGAGGCTTCGGGCAAGGACGCCCTGATCGAAACCGTGAAGGGCCTTTATGAGGGCGGCGCGACCGGCTCGATCATCGGCCGCAACTCCTTCACCCGCCCGCGTGACGAGGCGCTTGCCCTGCTCTCGCAGGTCATCTCGATCTACCAAGGGAAAGCTTGAGCCAGCTCTACCTCGTCACCCCGCCGCGCATCGACCTTGCCACCTTCCCCGATGCGCTGGCGGCGGCGCTTGATGCCGGGCCGGTCGCCTGCGTCCAGCTTCGCCTGAAAGACACCGACGATACCGCATGGCGGCGCGCGATCGACGCGCTCCGCCCCGTCGCCCAGTCCCGCGATGTCGCCTTTCTGGTCAACGATCGTGCCGACCTCGCGACCTCGATGGGCTGCGACGGCGCGCATCTCGGCCAGGAGGATCTGCCGGAAGGCGGTGTTGCCTCGGCGCGCAAAATGCTCGGCGGCCTCAGCCTCGGCATCACCTGCCACGATTCCCGCCACCTCGCGATGGAGGCGGCCGAACTGGGCGCGGATTACGTCGCTTTCGGCGCGTTTTACCCGACCGCGACCAAGCTGCCCAAAACCCGCGCCGAACCCGACCTGCTCCAGTGGTGGACTGAACTGATGGAGGTTCCCTGCGTCGCGATCGGCGGCATCACGGCGGAGAATTGCGCGCCTCTTGTCGCGGCCGGCGCCGATTTCCTCGCCGTCATCGGCGCGGTCTGGAATTTTGTCCCCAACCCCGCCGCCGGCGTAAAAGCCATGCTCACGGCGATGGGTGTCGATTTTTAGGTTGTCGTCTGGAGTTCACGACTGGGTATTGGGCACGTCCGTCACAACCCCAGAATTTCATCCGCGTACCGGCCGGCCAGGATTGCATCGGCAACATTCGGGGCAGCCTTCGGGTCAAATTTCCGCATCAGGAGGCATTGATTTGCGGCGGCTCCGCGCAGTGTCTCGGCTGACGCGAAAGCCTGACCTCGTGCTTCCGTAGCGTAGTCACGAAACACCGGCGGGCCAAGAATACACTGACCATTCTTTTCAAGAATTTCCCGCTGGTTTCCTATGATACAGGGGAGGTAATGCTCGTCCGGCACCTCCATGAATCGAAAATATTCTTTGGTTTGATCGGAAAAAATCTGATCCTGAAGGCGTTCCACGAGCTTTCGACTCAAATCCCACCACTGACTGCCGAAAAAGAATTTCTGAAACAGGCGAGGGCGCAGGGGCAATCTTCCAGCAAGTGATCGCACCAGATGTGCGGCCTCACCGCGCAGCTTTTGCACATTGGCCTGATCCAGACCGGTTGCACGCATCAACTCCGCTTCGGTAAACGGATTCGTAAGAAGGCTGTCCCAGTATTGAAAATTATAAAAACGGCCGGCGTGTCCCGTGCCCCACCGTGCAGAAATCTCCTCCCGGCTTTGGCCGTGCGTCGCAGGATCATCAGGTATCGGTTTCAGTTCGATATATTCGACATGAGGCCATAAAAGGGCTTCCGCCAGTGACGCGGAGTGACGGACCGGTAGTGTATCCCCACTGATGAACAAGAAGCGTTCAAAGTCGCCTGTCGAAATCGCCGCGTGCAAAAGAGCAAGGGAGGCTTCGACCATCGAAAAACCGCCCCAATAAACCGCGTGCCGTGGCGTGATATATCGCACATTGTGCTGTTTCAGATCGGGCGGATCGCCAGCCTTTGCGTCGAAATGGACAAATACCTCGAAAGGTTCCGGCAGCAGGGCCGTCAGATACGGCAAGGATTCAGCTTTATGAGCGAGAACCAGTACGGCGATCCGTGGCATGTTGGCATACACCCTGCTGGAACCAGAATGAATGAAACCGTTCGCTGGCGATACTGCCGGGGCATGTCGTGCGCCGCAAGGGACAGAGTGAGGAAAATTGAATGAATTTATCGACGAAACCGCAGGTCATTCAGGAACGGATTGACTGCTTGCGGCTTCAAAATTCTGCCACGATCTGTTGTCTCGTTCGTATTCGAAGCCGATATGCCATATGTAACGACCGACGACTTTATCGGGAATAACCGAGACGTTGGTTTGC
>DASVGZ010000072.1:0-5789 GCA_036379275.1 Acidiphilium sp.
GACGCCGGGAACCGCCTTGGCGACCTGCGCGATCTGCTGCGCGACTTGATCGAGTTGCGCGAGATCGGCGCCCGTCACCTTAACCCCGATCGGGCTCTTGATGCCGGTCGCGAGCATGTCGAGCCGGTTGCGGATCGGCGGCACCCAGACGTTGGTGAGGCCGGGCACCTGGACGGTGCGGTCGAGCTCGGCGAGCAGCTTGGCCGGCGTCATGCCGGGCCGCCACTGGTCGCGCGGCTTGAACTGGATGGTCGTCTCGAACATTTCGAGCGGCGCGGGATCGGTGGCGGTATCGGCGCGCCCCGCCTTGCCGAACACGGTCTTCACCTCGGGCACGCTCTTGATCAGGCGGTCGGTGCGCTGAAGCAGGTCCGAGACCTTGTCGATCGAGATGCCGGGCAGCGCCGAGGGCATGTAGAGCAGGTCGCCCTCGTTCATATTGGGAATGAACTCGCTGCCGAGCCGCGCGAGCGGCCATGCGGTGGTCGCCAGCACCAGCGCCGCGAGTCCGAGCGTCAGCCACGGCCGCGCCAGCACGCGATCGAGCGCCGGGCGATAGGCGCGGGTCAGCCCGCGGTTGATCGGATTGTCCTCCTCGGCGGGAATACGGCCGCGGATCAGCCAGCCCATCAGCACCGGCACCAAAGTCACCGCGAGGATCGCGGCCGAGGCCATCGCATAGGTCTTGGTGAAGGCGAGCGGCGCGAACAGCCGGCCCTCCTGCGCCTGCAAGGTGAACACCGGCACGAACGAAAGCGCGATGATCAGCAGGCTGAAGAACAAGGCCGGACCTACCTCGATCGCGGCCTCGGTGACGACCTGCCAGCGTTCGTCGCCGGCGATCTCACGATCGGGATGATCGCTGCGCCAGTGTTCGAGCCGCTTGTGGGCATTCTCGATCATCACGATCGCGCCGTCGACCATCGCGCCGACCGCAATGGCAAGCCCGCCCAGCGACATGATGTTGGCATTGACCCCTTGGATGCGCATCACCAGCAGCGCGGCGAGAACGCCGAGCGGTAGCGTCAGGATCGCGACCAGCGCCGAGCGCGCGTGCCACAGGAACAGCGCGCAGACCAAGGCGACGACGATAAACTCCTCGATCAATTTGTCCTTGAGGTTGTCCACCGCGTGGTCGATCAGCTCGGAGCGGTCGTAGGTCGTCACAACCTGCACCCCCGCCGGCAGGCTGCGCTTCAGCTCGGCCATCTTCGCCTTGACCGCCGCGATCGTCGCGCGTGCATTGCCGCCCGAGCGCAGGATGACGACGCCGCCTGCCACCTCGCCTTCGCCGTTCAATTCGGCGACGCCGCGGCGCATCGCCGGGCCGGCCTGGATGGTGGCGACGTCGCCCAGCGTCACCGGCACCCCGCCGGCCGCGGTCTTGAGCGGGATGGCGCGGAAATCGTCGAGCGTCCGGAGATAGCCCGAGGCGCGGACCATATATTCGGCCTCGCCCATTTCGAGCACCGAGCCGCCGGCTTCGGCATTGGCGTGTCTGATCGCATCGACCGCCTGGCTGAAGGTGATGCCGTAGGCGGCGAGCTTCACCGGATCGACCTGGACCTGATATTCCTTGACCATGCCGCCGATGCTGGCGACCTCGGCGACGCCGGGCAGCGTCTTCAGCTCGTAACGCAGGAACCAATCCTGGATCGAGCGGAGCTGGGCGAGGTCGTGCCGGCCGCTGCGATCGACCAGCGCATATTCGTAGATCCAGCCCACTCCGGTCGCATCGGGGCCGAGCGCGCTGGTCGCGCCCTCGGGCAGCCGGCTTTGCGCCTGGTTGAGATATTCGAGCACGCGCGAGCGCGCCCAATAGAGGTCGGTGCCGGGCTGGAACAGGATATAGACATAGCTGTCGCCGAAGAACGAATAGCCACGCACGGCCTTGGCGCCCGGCACCGACAGCATGGTAGTGGTGAGCGGATAAGTGACCTGATCCTCGACGATCTGCGGTGCCTGGCCCGGCCAGTTGGTCCGCACGATCACCTGTGTGTCGGAAATATCGGGCAGCGCATCGACCGGCGTGTCGCGCATCGCCACCAGACCGGCGACGAGCAGCGCCAGCGCGCCGAGCACGACGAACAGCCGGTTCGCCACCGACCAGCGGATGACGCGCGCGATCATCGGCCTGTCTCGTGCGCGATGGAGGTCAGTGTCGGACCTTGCGGTGGCTGACTGAAGGCGAAGGCGACACTGTCTCCCGCTTTGTAACCAGCGACCAGCTTGGAATCAGGCACGCGGAAGGTCATCGTCATCGCCGGCCAGCCGAGCGCCGGCACCGGCTGGTGCGAGATGGTGATCGCGCCGGAATCGAGCTTCTCGATCCGGCCGCTGGTGCGGTAGGTCGCGGTGCTAACCTTTGGTGTGGCGGCTTCCTCGTCGCTGCCGCCAACCGCATCGACCGCGCGCGCTTGAATGCCGGTCAGGCTCGCCTCGGAATCGATCAGGAACTGGCCCGAGGCGACAATCTTCTCGCCTTCGCGCAAGCCCGCCAGGATTTCGGTCCGGCCGTCGCTTTCCGCCCCGGTACGCACTTCGGCGGGGCGGTAGCGGCCACCGGGTTCGGCGAGCATCACCAGCGTGCGCGTGCCGGTGCGGATCAGCGCCTCGCTCGGCACCAGCAACGCCTCGCGGCTGCCCTGGTTGAGCGATACGGTGGCGAACATGCCGGGCCGGAGCTTGCCGTTTCGATTGCTCAGCTCGGCACGAACCGTCAGCGTGTGGCTCGCCGTATCCGCCTGCGGCAGGATCGCCGAGATACGACCGGGGAAGGTCTCGTTCGGGAACGCGCCGACGGTGGCGCTGATCGGCGCGCCGACGCGCAGCTTGCCGGCGATCGTCTCGGGCACCGCCGTGTCGAGCCAGACGGTGGCGAGCCCATCGATCTCCGCGAGCGTCTGGCCCTGCGATACGGTCATGCCCTTGCGCACGCCGAGGCTCTTGATCGCGCCGCCGATCGGGCTGCGGATGGTGACGACCGGATGCGGCCGGCCGCTTCGCGCTACGCTGTCGATCAACCCCGGCGCCATGCCGAGCAGCAGCAGCCGCTCGCGCGCCGCCCGCGCCAGCGCCGCGTCGCCCGAGCGGCTGGCGGCGAGATATTCGGTCTGCGCGCCGCCCCATTCGGGCACCAGCAGGTCGGCGAGCGGCGCACCCGCGCCGATCACGTCGTCGGGCGCGCGGCCATAGACGCGCTCGACGAAGCCCGAGGCGCGCGGCTGGACCAGCGCGACGTTGCGCTCGTCATAGGCGATCGTCCCCGGCGCGGTGACCGCAGACGCGAGCGTGCCGCGCTTCGCCGTCACGATCCGCGCGCCCAACTGCTGCATCTCGGCCGGCGACACGATCACGCCCGGCGTTGCGGCCTTGCCCGCGCCCTGATCGGCATAACGAGGGACCATCTCCATCCCCATCGGCGACTTGCCCGAATGATCGAAATGCTGGTCCGGGATCATCGGATCGTACCAATAGAGCACCTTGCGGCCGGAATCGGCGGATGGCGGAGAAGCGGCGTGCTCGGTGAGCCGGGCGGCTGTGAACCCGACCGCGCCGCTCACGCCGATGGCCAAAAGGATGGCGCGGCTCGCGGCCGTGCGCGGAACGAGGTCGGCGGGTTTCATCGGTCTTCGCTCCGATAGGTGAGCACAAGTCGCGCGCCGTCCGCGGCGACGACGGCCTCGCGGTCGAGTGTGGTGAGAATGGCGTCGGCGAGCGCGGCATGCGCGTCGGCGATGTCGGCAAGGCTGGCGCGACCGGCCGCATAGCTTGCGGTTTCGAGCTTGACGCGTCGTTCGGCGAGCGGCTGGAGCGTATCGCGCGCGCGCAGCCATTGTTCGTGATGCATGACATGGTCGGCGATGTCGGAGGCGAGCTTGTCGGCCAGCGCCCGGCGCACGTCCTCCTGCGCCGCCCGCGCCGCAGCCGCTTCGGCTTCGCTGGCGGCGATCTGCGCATTCTGCCGATGGCGCGTAAATATCGGCAACCCGATCGTGACCCCTGCCGACACATAGTCGCCGAAGCGCGGATCGCGATGCTGATAGGCGAGGTTCACGCCAAAGTCGGGCCGGCGGTCGGCTTCGGCGAGGCGCAGATCGGCATTGGCCTGGTCCGCGCTTGCCGAAGCCACCTCGACCATCGGGTGCTGATCGATCGCGGCCCTGAGCGTGGCCGCATTGACGTCGAATTGCGGGATCGGCCCGGAGATCTCAGGCGCGGGATCACCCGTCCATCGGGTTAACGACGCTCGTGCCTGCGCGACCGCCGCTATGAGCTCGCTGCGCCGGTCCTGCATTTTGGCGACCGCTTCTTCGCCGGCGATGACTTGCGCGGGTCGGGCGGATCCGGAGGCAACCGCCTGCGGCGATGTGCGCACGATCTTTTGAAGGCGTCCTAATACATCGTCGAGCGCAGTTACACGCCGCTCAGCATAAGCGAGATTGATCCAGGCGAGTGCGGTCGCGACCTCGACATCGCGCGCCGTTGCGACAGCCTCGGCTTGTGCGGCCGCGATGTTGGTGTCGGCGCGCGCCTGTTGGGCGTGACGCTTGGCGAGGTTCGGGATGTCCTGCGACACGCCGACCTTGACCCACGTGAAATTGTCGCGGTTGGGCTCGAACGCGAGCGGCCCCGAAATCGGAAAGCTGTCGACGCTGAGCCCGAGCGTCGGATCGGGCAGCGCGCCCGCCGCGCCGCGCGCGGCTCGCGCCGCATCGATGCCATGTTCCTTTGCGCGCAGCGACGGCGCATCGGCCTGCGCAAGCCGCAGCGCCTGCTGGAAAGTGAGCGGGCCGGCCCTGGCCATGCTCGGTACAAGCATGGCGGCCAGCAAAAGACGAGATGCACGCATGCAGTCCCCCTTTTGTAAAATCATGAACCATCAGGTCGCGGGCGAGCGAGCCCGCGACCGTGCAGCCTAAGCATCAATGCGAAGTACGGTGTCGCCTCAGCGGTCGCCATGCTCCGCAGCCATGCAACTGTCTGGCGACATCTTCATCATCGCGCAGTCGCAAGACCCGCTCTTCGGCTGGTCGGGAACCCATACCCGTCGGGCGGGCTGAGGCGACGACCTGGGTCCGAATTGGGGCGGCGTCTCCCACTGCCAATGGCCGCCAGATTGCGGAGCGTTGGCCGAGACCGCCGAAGCGATGGCGGCGAGCATAATGGCGGCCGACGATGCCGCGATACGATATCTGATCATGACGAGTTCCGATCCATTTTCCCGACTGAAGCGGCGGATCGGCGAGGCTCCGGCGCGCAATGCGTCGAAGCTCATGTGGACCGATCCGCGGCGGAAAGCGGATCAGGCGGTCGGCGGATCGGGTTCCGGGTGCGAGGTGATGCCGTGGAGACGGTGAATGACCGGCATGGCCGGCACCATCGGTGTCAGCACCATCCGAGCGATCGGCGTTGGCTCCTGCGGTTGCGCCAGAGGAATGACGCAGCCCATCGCGGCGATGCAGCCCAGTGTCATGCTCTTGCAAGGCGTCGAGTCGGTTTGACGAGCGGGCATCGCGCGATCACCCATCGCCATGGCGCAATCATCCATGACGGCGGTTTTCGAAATAGGGGAAACCATCATCGGGCCGGCCGCATAGGCAGCCTGCTGCGCAAACAACCCGACCAGGGCCATTACCAACAATACAAGTGCAAACCGCGTCTTCATTGCAGAGAAAGCCTGCGCCTCATTCCGGTGCGCGTCAATTGTCATGATGTGCGTGAGCCGCGCCTTTCGCATGATCATCGTTCGATGCGGGCATGCCTTTCATCATCGGCATATCCTTCAT
>DASVGZ010000073.1:0-3966 GCA_036379275.1 Acidiphilium sp.
CGCGTTTGCTCAATCTGCGGCTGTTCTGGACGTTTCAGGCGTCGATCTGGGTTTGCGTGTTCGTCTTCGTCTATCTCAGGGGGATATTCTGATGTCGACGCATTCGGGGAATCCGCTGGCGCATCCCGAGGTCATGCTGGCGAACACCTTTGCCTATTGCGCCGGATTCGTTATCTCGATCGGGTTGATGGTCGCAGCGTTGCTGATCACCATGTTAGGTCATGGTCTGTCGTATCTGACCCTTCTGGCGAGTATTTCAGGGCTCGCCATGCTCGCTCTGCTTGCCCAGGCGGTTCTTCTGTTCCGGCTCGATCTGTCTGAAACCCAGATCTGGAAAACCGCGACCCTGATACTGGTCATTCCGCTGTTCATTCTGTCGATCGGGCTGACCGCCTGGATGTTCCATACGCTGTATCCGCGCACCATGCTGAACTTCATGGCGATGCACGGTGGCGGATCGATGATGTGAATTGCCTCACAGGCTTCGTTTTGCCGCCGCGAGGACCGCTTCGGTCAGCCGGCGCAGCGATTCGGCGCGAAGGCGCGTCACCGTCCAGTAAAGCCTGACATCGATCCTCAATTTCGGCGGCAGTTCGATCAGGCGTCCCGTTGCGATGTGGGTCTCGACGAGCCGAACCGGATGCATCCCCCAGGCCAGCCCGGCGAGTGCGAGATCGAGAAAACCGTGGGTGGACGGAACCCGGTATGGCGGGGCGGTGAGATCGATGCCGTGCGCCTCGGCGGCCCAGCGGATTTGCAGCATGTCGCGCCGGTCGAACCGCAGATGCGGCGCTTTGTCCAGGGTGTCGCCGGTCACGCCCTTGTGGAAATGGCGCGCCATGAAATCCGGGCTGGCACAGGCCGCGTAATGGAGCGCGCCCAGTTCCACCGTTCTGCATCCCTGCACCGGGTCGGGTTCGGCGGTCACGGCGGCCAGAACCTCGCCGGAGCGGAGCCGGTCGGCGGTATGGGCCTCGTCGTCCAGCGTCAGGTCGAGCAGAACGCCGGTTTCGCGACCGAAATCGGCGGCGGCCTGAGGGAACCATGTCGCCAGACTGTCGGAGTTCACCGCAACCCTGAGCGTGAGCGGCGCCTCCGTTCCCCCGTTCGTGCCGGCGAGCACGGGTGCGAGATCGGCTTCCAGCAGGCTCACCCGGTCGAGATGCGCGCAGAGGGCGCGGCCCGGATCGGTGGGCAAACACGGCTGACCCCGGACAATCAAGACCGTCCCCAGCCGTTCCTCCAGCCCCCGGATGCGCTGGGAAACCGCCGACGACGTGATGCCAAGAGCGTCAGCGGCGCGCTCGAAGCTACCCTCGCGGATCACCGCGCCGACGGCTGCAAGGGACGGATAATCCAGCATGAATGAAGTAATGCTTAATATCGATTAGAAAAACAAGTTTCTCTAATGGCGTGCGCCCTGCCATAGGGCGGTGCATGACCAGTCTGCTCGTTCCTTTCGCAACCGGCTTCGCAACTTCCGCCGCTCTCATCGTGGCGATCGGGGCCCAGAATCTGTTCGTCCTGCGTCAGGGGCTCCGGCGCGAGCATGTCGGACCGATCGTTCTGTTCTGTGGCGGCGCCGATGCGGTGCTGATCACGGCGGGGGTGGGCGGCGTCGGTGTGTTTCTTGCGGAAGTTCCGCAACTCACGGCACTTCTGGCACTCGGCGGGGCGGCATTCCTTGCCTGTTACGGCCTTATCGCACTACGCCGGATGGCAGTGTTCGCCACGGTTTGGGTCGCCGAAACCGAAGGGATTACGCTGGGGCGCGCCATCGCCGCGACCGCCGGGTTCACCTTCCTCAACCCGCATGTCTATCTCGATACCGTCCTGCTTCTGGGCATGGTCGGCTCGGCGGAGCCTGCTGCCCTGCGCCCGGTCTTCGTTCTGGGGGCGGCCAGCGCCAGTTTCCTGTGGTTTTTCACGCTCGGTTTCGGCGCAAGGCTGCTGAAACCCCTGTTCGTCAGGCCAGCCGCGTGGCGTGTGCTGGATGCCGTCGTCGGCGTCACGATGCTCACTCTCGCCGGCTCCCTTGTGGTTCGCGTCATGTGAACCGCGCCCTCTGAACCGCACCGGCCATTGCCGAAACCCGCTCGGCCGCTTACCGGGAACCGGTCAGGGAGAGCGATGATGCGGATTTTGTTTCTGGGGGATGTGGTCGGGCGGACCGGGCGGGATGCTGTGGTGGCGGCGCTGCCGGCGCTGCGGCGCGACCTTGCGATCGACCTTGCTGTGGTCAACGGCGAAAACGCCTCGCACGGCTTCGGCCTCGCGCCGGACATGGCGGAGGCGATCTTCGCCGCCGGGGCGGACGCGATCACCCTCGGCAACCATGCCTGGGACCGCAAGGAGATCATCCCCTATATCGCCGGGCAGAAACGACTGATCCGTCCGGTAAATTTTCCGCCCGGCACGCCGGGGGAGGGGGCGGTCGATATCACCCTCGCCGACGGACGGCGGGTGCTGATCGTCCAGGCGATGGCGCGGCTGTTCATGGACCCGCTGGACTGCCCGTTTCGCGGCACCGAGACGGTTCTGTCACGCGCGCGACTCGGCGTGACCCACCAGGCGATCCTGATCGATTTCCACGGCGAGGCGACCAGCGAAAAAATGGCCTTCGCTCACGCGTTCGACGGTTCGGCGAGCGCTGTGCTCGGCACCCATACGCATTGCCCATCGGCCGATCATCAGGTTCTGCCGGGCGGCACCGCGTTCATGTCCGATGTCGGTATGTGCGGCGATTATGACAGTGTGATCGGCATGACAAAGGCTCCGGCGATCGCGCGCTTCACCCGCAAGATGCCCGGCGAGCGGCTGCATCCGGCGGATGGACCGGCGACGGTCTGCGGCGCGTTCATCGAGACCGATCCGGCCGGCCGTGCGCTCAGGATCGAGCCGATCCGCATGGGCGGGCGTCTCTCGGCCACGATGCCGTCAGCCTGACACACGCACGCGGAGAGGCAACATGCGGCGCAAAATCCGGTGCCCGCGCCGGTGATGCAGCACGACCGCGCCGACATGGACCGCGATCAGAACGATCAGCGTGATCCCGCCCCAGAAATGCAGAAAGGCGAAATCGTGATGGATCGCCGCATCCTTGCCGACGAACCGGGGCAGCGCGAAGGCGTCGAACCAGGTGACCGCGCGACCCTTCGCCTCGACGAACAGGACGCCGAACACCGGCATCGCCAGGATCAGCGCGTAGAAACTCCAGTGCCCGAGTGTCGCGAGAATTCGCTCATGACGCGGAATGCCGTCGGGCAGGGGCGGCGGCGGATTGGCGAGGCGATAGAGCAGGCGCAGCGCCATCAGCACGAAAACGGTCAGGCCGGTGCCAATATGCAAAAAGACGATGACCTTGTGCGCCGGCCTCCCGACCAGATCGTAATGCACGGTCAGACCGGCGGCGATCAGCAGGATCACCGCGGCGGCGATCGCCCAGTGCAATATCAGGGCGGTGGGGCGGTAGCGCGTATCGCCGGTATCGGGTTCCATGATCGGGGATATCCTCCGGTTTCGCGGGCGAGATAACGGGCGGATCGTGGCGGGGTGATGGCAGGCTTGTTACGGATTTCATCAATGCTGGCGGGGCACGCGGACTGGAGCGTGGATGCGCGCAAGCGGTGGATGACCCTGGCGCGGCGCCGACGCGGGCGCTGGCACGTCACGGCGCCGGAGCCGGTCGGCGAGCCGGCAACCCTGTTCGCCCGGCTACTCGCCCGGGACGAGGGCGCGCCAGTCGGGTTCGGGGTGGATTTTCCGCTCGGCCTGCCGCGCGCCTATGCCGCCCGTGCCGGGATCGACGATTTCCCTGCCTGGTTGCGTGGTCTCGATCCCGCCGGGCCGGTTTTCGCGCCGTGCGAAACCATGGATCAGGTGGGGCTGGATCGCCCCTTCTATCCGCGCACCAGCATCGCCGGCGCCGGGCAGATGGCGCGCCTCGCGGAAAAACTCGGGATCAGC
>DASVGZ010000074.1:0-4967 GCA_036379275.1 Acidiphilium sp.
GTTGGCGGGTGGTTGTGGTCGATGGTGCCGAGGCGCTGAACCGTAACGCCGCCAATGCGCTGCTGAAGCTGCTCGAAGAGCCGCCGCCGCGCGCGATCTGGCTTCTGGTCTGCCATGCGCCGGGACGGCTTCTGCCGACCATACGCAGCCGCTGCCGGAGGCTCGATCTCGATCCGCTTGCGCCGGAAATCATCGACCGGCTGCTGGGAGACAATCTGCCCGATCTTGCGAAAGGGCGACGGGCGGAGATTGCCGGACTGGCGGAGGGATCGATCGGCCGGGCGCTGGCGCTCGCCGAATCGGACGGGCTGGCGATTGCCGGACTGGTCGCGGAGGCGCTGGGGGATGGCGCGATTCCGCCCGCGCGCGCTGCCGCCATCGCCGATACCGTCGCCCGCGCCGAAGACGGGTTTCTCACCTTCACCGGGCTGCTGCGCTCCGGGCTCGCCGCCACAGTGCGCGTGCGGGCGCGAGGCGGGGCGTTCGAGCCTTCCCTTGATAGCCGGGCCGCGCTCTGGCAGGAGCTTGGGCGGATCGAGGCTGAGGTCGATGGGCTCAACCTCGACCCGCGCGCCGCCATCCTCACGATTTTGCAGCATATCCGGGTTTCATGACCAAGCGATTCTACATCACGACGCCGATCTATTACGTCAACGGCGCCCCCCATATCGGCCACGCCTACAGCTCGATCGCCGCCGACGTGGTCGCGCGGTTCCGGCGGCTCGACGGTTACGACGTGTTTTTTCTCACCGGCACTGACGAGCACGGCCAGAAACTCGAAAAGACAGCCCGCGATGCGGGGCTGGAACCGCAGGGTCTGGCCGACCGCAATGCCGCCGAGTTTCGTGCGCTGGCGAAGGCGATCAACCTCTCCAATGATGATTTCATCCGCACCACCGAGGAGCGGCACAAGGCGGGTTGCGCGGCGTTATGGCGCAAACTCGACGAGGCGGGAACGATCCGGCTCGGCCATTACGAGGGCTGGTACGCGACCCGCGACGAAGCCTTCTATGGCGAGGACGAACTGACCACGGGCGCGGACGGGATCAAGCGCTCGCCCTATGGCGCGCCGGTCGAATGGGTGCGCGAGCCCTCGTATTTTTTCAAACTCAGTGAATTTCAGGATCGTCTTCTGAAATTATATGAGGAAAATCCGGAGTTCATCCAGCCGGTATCGAGCCGGAACGAGGTGCTCAGCTTCGTGCGGAGCGGTCTGCGCGACCTGTCGATCAGCCGGACCAGCTTTTCCTGGGGCGTGCCGGTTCCGGGCGCGCCCGATCATGTGATGTATGTGTGGATCGACGCGCTGACCAATTATCTCACCGCGCTCGGCTATCCCGACCTCGATGCGCCGCGCATGGCGTTCTGGCCGGCGGATGTGCATCTGGTCGGCAAGGAAATCACCCGGTTTCATGCGGTCTATTGGCCCGCGATGCTGATGGCGGCCGGGCTGCCGCTGCCGCGCCGGGTGTTCGGCGGCGGGTGGTGGACGGTCGAGGGCGAGAAGATGAGCAAGTCGCTCAATAACGCCTTGGCAATCCAGCCGCTGATCGCGGAATTCGGGCTCGATCCGCTGCGCTATTTCCTGCTGCGCGAGATGCCGTTCGGCAACGATGGCGATTTCTCGCGGCGCTCCCTGATTTCCCGGCTGAATGTCGAACTCGCCAACGATCTCGGCAATCTGGCGCAACGCACACTGTCGTTCATCGCGAAGAACGCGGGCGGTGTGGTGCCGGCGCGGGGGGCTGCGACCGAGGCGGATATGGCGCTGCGTGCGGTCGCCGGTGCGCTGCCCGACAAGGTGCGCGATGCGATCGGCCGGCTCGCGTTTCAGGAAGCTCTTGAGGAGATCTGGAAGCTGGTGCGCGCCTCCAACGCCTATATCGACCACGAGGCGCCGTGGGCGTTGCGCAAGACCGATCCGGTGCGAATGGCAGCGGTTCTGCGCGAGTTGTGCGAGGCGTTGCGAGTGATCGGGCTTCTGCTCCAGCCGTTCATGCCGGAGACGATGGCGAAACTGCTCGACCAGCTTGCCGTGGCGGACGATGCGCGGAATTTCGCCGCGCTCGACCGGGTTCTGACCGATGGCGCGGCGTTGCCCGCGCCGGTCGGGCTGTTCCCGCGCTTTGTCGAAGCTGCCGCGTAAAACCGGCTAACGGTGAGGATCGGCTGGCCAGGACAGAAGGTCGTGACCGATCAGCACCGGGATTTGCAGAAGCACGTGGCCGTTATGGGTGATGTCGATCGGTTTTTCCACCGTGATCGACTTGAAGCGTGACGCATAGCGTTGCCTCACCGCCTGTTCGGAGCCCGGTGTCGCCGCGATCAAAATGGTCTTGCCGATCAGCGAGGCGGGCGGGGTGGTGATGCCAAATTCGTGCGCATCGCTCTCGAACACCGTGACCGGAATGTTTGCTCCGACCGCATAGGCGATTTTTCCCGCGTCGAACCAGCGCAGGGCGGCGATGGCGAAATCGGGTTTGTCGAGATCGCCGCGCTGTTTGAGCGCCGTGCGGAAACTGGTCCAGTCGACGGCCTGGATTTCGGGCGAATGGCCGGGCCGGAACATTGCGTTGAACCCCGGCACAATGCCGAAACTCAACTCCGCCGCGATGAACAGTGCGGCGGCGGCGAGCAGGGTGGCGGTGGCGATCGACACGCCGCGCAGCCATGCCCGCGCGGGGCCGGTAAGTCGCGCTGCCCAGTCACCCAACAGCGGGAACAGCATCAGATAGCCGGGGGTTGCCCAATGGTAGAGAATCTTGCGTGACGACCAGAAGCCGATCGCCGAGAACAGAACCACCGGAACGACCGCGAGCAGGGCGAGGAATCGCGCCCGGCGGTCCGCGCCGCGCAGGAGGCCGCGAACCATCAGCCAGACCATCGGCACGAAGAGCCACGGGGCGACGAACAGCGCCTCGCCGGCCCAGACGGTGAAGGGGCGAAGCGGATGGATGCTCAGGCCGGTTGCCCGCGAGCCCTGAAAGTCGAACGAGACCCAGCCGTTTTGCGCGTTCCAGATCAGCACCGGCGAGAACACTACAAGGGCGATCAGGCAGGCGACCCATGGGCCGGGCCGCGACAATGCGCGGCGCGCGCGCGCGTCGATGAGCAGGAACAGGAAGGCGCCGAGCAGGTTGAGCCCGGCATTGTATTTCGACGCCATGGCGAGGCCGATGAACAGACCGGCGAGCGGCCAGAAGCCGGGTTCCGGTTCGGCATCCAGTTCGGGCCGGGCGATGCCCAGAGCGCGCGCCAGGGTCCAGGCTGCGGCGAGGAGAAAGAAATCGAGCGGCCCGTCCGGCAGCACCCAGGTGCCGAAGGCGAGGGTGAAGACCGGCGAGATGGTGAGCCCGATCACTGCCCAGAGCGCGGCTTTCGCACCGTAGAGCCGGCTGGTGAGGCTATACATCAGCGCGCTGGTGCCCGCGAACAGGGCGATGAAGGGCAGACGGACGATCAGCGGGGAATGCAGGCCGGTGACACGCTGGATTGCCAGTTCCATCCACCACGAGATCGGTGGGTGGTCGAAATAGGAGAGATGAAACGCGTGGGCGGCCGAAACCGTATAGCTCTCGTCGATGCCGAGCCCCATGCCCCGGGCAAGGATCAGGCGAACGACGGTTGCGAGCAGAATAACGGCGGCGGCCTTGAGCGCGGGTGAGGCGGATTTCATGGCCCGGGGCATGGGCGAGCGGCGGCGCGCGGTCAAGGTTGGGTCACACGAGGATGAATTGGATCGGATCGGCTTTCGTTGTATCACTCCGTTCATCTGGAGGATTGCAGCATGAGCATCGAATTCGACCTTGGCCGCCGCGCCCTGCTTGCGGGCGTCGGAGGCATGGCCTGCGCCGCCGCGTTTTCATCCCGCGCCCGCGCCGACGACGCGGCGCAACCGGCCTATATCGAACTCGAAGGCCATATGAAGCCGCTCGAATTCCATATGGAGGATGTCGAGACCGGGAAGACCATCACCGAAGCCGCTTTTCATGGCCATCCGGTGATCCTGTATTTCGGCTTCACCCGCTGCCCGGATACCTGCCCGCTGACCATGCAGAACGCGGCGCGGCTGGTGCAAATGCTCGGCGCGGACGGGCAGAAGCTGCGGGTTGCCTTCGTCACCGTCGACCTCGACTACGACACGCCGGCACGACTGAAGGATTTCATGGCGAAATTCGGCCCGCCGCCGGTGTTCACCGGGCTGCGCGGGTCCCCGGCCGAGCTTGCGGCGATGGCGAAACGCTATGGCGTGTACTACAAGGCGCCGACCGGCCCCGATTCGCCCGATCCTGAATCCGCCATCGGCCACAGCGACGCGACCTATCTGTTCGCGCCGGACGGCAAGGCGATCGCGCTTCTGCCGGCGCTGCCGACCTCGCAGCCCGAATTGCCGAAAGTCGCCGCCCTGGTCCGCAAGACGATCGCCGGGGCGTTGTGATCCGCGCGCTTCTGATGTCCTGCGCCCTGCTTGCGCCGGGACTCGCGCAGGCCGCGCCGGCGGTGACGGTTCAGGGCGCGTGGTTCCGCTATCTTCTGCCGCAGGTTCCCGCGGGCGGCTTCATGACCCTGGTCAATCATGCCAATACCGATGCCGTGCTGACCGGCGCGAAGTCATCCGCCTGCGGCAGTGCGATGCTGCACGAGAGCACGACCAAAAGCGGCATGGACATGATGATGACGGTGAACAGCGTCACCATCCCGGCTCATGGCACCTTTCGGTTCGCGCCCGGCGGTTACCATGTCATGTGCATGAAGCCGGACATGAAGGTCGGCTCGACCGCGACGGTGCAACTTCTGTTCAGGAATGCGCCACCGCTCGATGTGACGTTCAGGGTCTACGGCGCCGACGGCAAGCCCGGCGCTTGAACGTCTCTCATCTGGCCCTGATCGCCACCGCTATTCTGCTCGGTGCGGCGGCACCGCCTTCGGGCGACGCGATGCCAGGAGCCGCCATCGTTGCCCACGGC
>DASVGZ010000075.1:0-5378 GCA_036379275.1 Acidiphilium sp.
GGCTGACGACATTTTCGGCATCCGCGAGAATAACGGCGTCATCGTGACGGCCGGCGGCGACCAGCTTGCTGAAAGCATCGAGAATAATCGCCTCGCGAATCGCGGCAGGAATATCCAGCGGGCGGATCAGCGCGGGAATGGCGGCGGGATCGGCGGTCTTTCCATATGCGATGGCAACGGCCGTGCGCGCGTCGGCTCCGGTCTCGTCGGTGCGTGAACAGGCGAGCGGGACCGCGCGTTCGGCGAGCAGAGCTGCCTCGTCATAGCGGGCCGCGTTCACCAGCCGGATGAAGCCACCCAGCAGAAGGTCGGGCGCCACGGAATCGTCGGCTCCGAGCGCATCGGCTATCGCGATTGCCTCGGTCGGATCGCCGCCTTCGGCGAGTGCCAACTGGCCGAGAACGATCAGCGCGTTGCGACGGATATCGCCGGGAAGATCAGTTTCCGGCCGGTCGAGCCTTGCCGCTTCGATCAGCGCGCGCGCCGCACCCGCCATGCCGGCATTGGTCAGTTCGATCAGGCCGCGCCAGAGATAGATGCGTCGCGTCAGATCCGCCTCACCGTGCGGCAGAAGGGTCGTGAGATGTCGAACCGCTTCGGCGTCTCCGACCTCGGCAAGACCGATCGCCTGCTCGGCGCGAGCGCGGAAGGCGATGTCCTCGCTCATGCCGTCGGTCAGCCAGAGCCGGTGCAGGGCTTCGACCAGACTGCCGGCTGCCTGCGCGGCAAGGCCGAGTTCGCGCGCGACATCCGTTCGCGCGGCGCCGAGGCCGATCCGGCGCATCGCCTCGGCATACATCGCCGGGCCGAGATTGAAGGGCAGGCGATCTTTCAGAACGGCAAGGCGCGAATCGAGGCAGCGTTCCGGGAGAGTCGCGATTGCCGTGAGATCGAGGCCGTACCGTCGTTGAATCGCGGGAAACAGACGATCGCGCGCGGTCGTTGCCGCCGCGAAATCGCCGTCATTCGCGGCTTCGAACAGGGCCCGGCCGAGCAGGCCGATGCCGGCATCGCTTTCGGGATCGAGGCTGGCGGCGCGCCGGTCGAGATAGTCGCGGAAGCGCCGGCGCAACCGGACGGGGTCGTCATCGAGCGTAAGAGGCGCCATCGAGGCGAAGGCGACAACGGAAAAGGCGTCGCGTGTCACCTGCACATGAGTAAACCCCGCCGCCCGCAGCGCGTGGTCCAGACTGCGCACGGTCTGAAACACCATGTGGATTTCCGGAACGAGAATTTGTTCGAGCGCCGCGTGTCCGGTCGCGGGCCCGATCGCGCCGCCATCCGGCGTGGTCAGCAGCACGATTCCATCCGGCGCGAGCCGTTCGCGGATATCATCGAGCAGGCGGCCGGGATGATCCATATGCTCGATCACTTCGGTCGCAACGACCACATCCCAAAGAGCGGGGCCGCTGTCATCGGCTTCGGGGAAATAACCGACCCTGACCGGGAGGTCGAGTTCGGTGCGGCCGCGTTCGGTGAGCGGCGAGGGGTCGATGCCAAGCCCGGTCCAGCCGCGTGCGTGGATCGCGAAATCGAGGCCGAAGCCATAGCCTCCGCCGATCTCAAGGAAGCGCGCGCCTTGCGGCCTGGCGATCCGCGCGATCGGGGCGGTGACCGGCCAGAGGCCGGCATTCTGCTGGACGTAGAATTGCGGCCAGCCGATCACCCGGGTTTCCTCGTGATGGTAATCGGGCAGGGCCATCGGTTCGTAGAACCGCGCGTCGCAGGCCGGACAGGCGTAGATGGCGCGCCGCATCGGCGCCATCGTTTTTGTCCCTGTCCAGTTCACCAGAACGCGGCGAGGGCTCGGCGTGGCGCTGCCGCAATTCGGGCATTCGCCGCGCCATTCCGGCCCGGCACTCCAGTCGAACGCAAGACCGCCCGGGATTGCGGATTGCTCCGGCTGTGCAGTCCGTTTCGGCATCAGGCAAAAAGTGCCGGCACGCGCTGGCGCAGCGCTTCGGTCAACTCATCGCGCCGGGCCCAGAGCGCATGATACCAGTCGGTCCGGGCGCGCATCTGGTAGGCCAGCATCCGCTCGGCGGCGATATGCGCGCGCGCAGCCTCGGCCAGCCGCTTTGCCGCCTCCGGGTAAGCAAGCAGGCGCAGGAGTTGCATCCTGAGATGATCCGGCGAGCGGAACAGCAATCCGGTCTCGCCGTCGCGCAGGCTGGATTCGTAAACCACGGGGCTCGCGAGCGAAACCACGCGCGCCGCACTCGCCTCGATGAACTTGAGGTCGGATTTCGCGCGGTTGAACGCAGTATCGGCGAGCGGCATGAAGCAGATTTCCGACTCTCCCAGGCGCCGCATGTAGGTGGTGTAATCGCAGGTGGGAACGAACTCCTTGTTCGCGGTATCGAGCGCGTCGAAAAAGCCGCGATCGTGCAGCACGAGAACGTTGAGGCGTGCGCCCACCGCGCGCAGCACCTCGTTCAGCACCGGCATGCAGGGGCCCCAGTCCTCCTCGCGATTCAACGCGCCGAAGAACAGGGTCATCCGGTCGGGGGTGGTAAAGTTGCACGGCTCCGGCAGCTCGGCGATCGCGTTGGGAAACACCGCGATCTCCGGGTTGTATTCGGTCAGCACGGCGGCGAGCGTCTCGGTACTGGTCTGCACCGCATGGGCGGCCTTGAAGGTGAGAAGGTCTTCCTTCGGAACGCCCCTGCCTTCGAGAAAGTCCGGGTGGTCATCGAATTCGGTTACCACCAGATAGCCCTTGTCGATCAGCGCGCGAACCCGGGCAAGACCCGGTTCGCCGAGCAGAAGCGGGCGATGCAGCACCGCGATGTGCGGCGCTTCCGGGATGACCCGGGCGATTTCGGCTTCCTGGCGGACCGATGCGAGCACCGACGCATCGGTCGCCAGCGCGCGCACCGGTTCGACCACCCGCACATCGGAAACCCCGCCAATCGGCGGCAGCATGGTGGTGGCGAGAACCAGACGCGGGCGCGGCTGTTTCTTGGCCCGCCAGATGAACTGGATCGGCGCGGCGCGGTTCAGATATTCGGCGGGGTCGATCCCCATCGTCCTGAGCGCCGGGGTCATCGCCTCGACGAAGCGGGTCGCCTCGGTCGCATCGACATGGCGGGGGCGGACATCGCACAGGGAGAGACCCGCCTGTTCCAGCGCCGTCGCCATCGTGCGCGGCGTGAACCAGCGCAGATGGGTGCGGTCGAGCAGGCCCTGATCCTCGTAGTCGAAGCTGCCCTTCAACAGGCGATAGGCGATGCTCCAGTTCTCCACATTGGGAAAACAGACGAGCGCGGTGCCGTCCGGGTTCAGGTGTTCGGCATGGCGGGCAAGCACGGCCCAGGGGTCGGACAAATGCTCCAGAACATCGCCGTAGACGATGCAGTCGATTCCGTCCGGCAGATCGAAGGGCAGGGGATCGGACTGCACGTCGCAGAGCGCCGCCTCGGACAGCCGCGTCTGCGCCCAGGCGACCGAGTCGGGATGAGTGTCGACGCCGAGCACCCGGGCGCGCGGGTTGCGCCGCCGATAGGCCGCGCCGAGCGCGCCACCGGAGCAGCCGACATCGAGCACGGTGCGCGCGGCCAGCGGAATCGTCTCCAGCAGGTCGGGATTGGCGAAATCGGGATAGGAACCGATCATCGGAATCCCGTGTGGACCCGGTTGGGTCGGCGGCAGCGCGGTCACATCATCCATACTGGGCTTCCTTGCTTGACGATTCGCGGTCCGGTTCTAACACGGCTCCGCCGGGAAGCGAGCCGTCCGGCCCGGTTTCCGGTGGCTTTCGGCCCAGTGCGGTTCCCCGGCCGATTCCGTGATACGTAAATCCGGCCGCGCGCATCGCCGCGGGGTCGAAAATATTGCGCAGATCGACGATGACCCGTCCGCGCATCGCGCTGGCGAGACGCTCGGGGGCGAGAGCGCGGAACTCGTTCCACTCGGTCATTACCACCAGAAGATCGGCATCTTCCACTGCTTCGGGGGCGCTGGCGGCGTAGCGCACCGCGGCAGGAAGCAGCGGCTTCGCGGCGTCCATCGCCGCCGGATCGTAGGCGGAGACGATCGCACCGGCATCGGCAAGAGCCTCGATCGCCGGGATCGACGGCGAATCGCGCATGTCGTCGGTCTCCGGCTTGAAGGCGAGGCCGAGAACCGCGACACGCAACCCTCTCGGATTGCCGCCGGCGGCGTCGATGATCCGGCGGCCGAGCCCGGCCTTGCGTGCCTCGTTCACCGCGACCACGGTTTCGGTCAGCCGGCTCGGCGCGCGCGCATCCTGGGCGATGCGGGCAAGGGCAAGCGTGTCCTTCGGAAAGCACGAGCCGCCGAAACCGGGGCCGGGATGCAGGAATTTTCGGCCGATCCGGCCATCGAACCCCATGCCGCGCGCGACATCGTGAACATCGGCGCCGACCGCCTCGCAGAGATCGGCCATTTCGTTGATGAAGGTCACCTTCATCGCGAGAAAGGCATTGGCGGCGTATTTGATCAGTTCGGCGGTCTCGAGACCGGTCATCAGAATCGGCGTCTCGATCAGGTTGAGCGGCCGGTACAGCGCGCGCAGCACCGCGCGGGCGCGCTCGGTCCCGGCGCCGATCACCACCCGGTCGGGCCGCATGAAGTCGCCGATCGCGCTGCCTTCCCGCAGGAATTCAGGGTTGGAGGCAACTTCGACCGCGAGGTTGGGCCGGAGCGTTGCGGCGAGATCCGCCAGCTTGCGCCCGGTCCCGACCGGGACGGTGGATTTGGTGACCAGAACCGTCGGATGGTCGAGCACCGCGAGAATCTGCTCGGCGGCGGCAAAGACATAAGTGAGGTCGGCATGGCCGCCGCCCCGGCGCGCCGGGGTGCCGACCGCGATGAAGACCGCCTCGGCGCCGGCAATCGCCGTTTTCAGATCGTCGGTGAAGCCAAGCCGGCCGGCCGAGCGGTTGGAGGCGACCAGATCGTCGAGGCCGGGCTCGTAGATTGGCAGCGCGCCGGTCCGCAGCCGGTCCAGCCGTGCCGGGTCGGTTTCGGCGACCGTCACGTCGACGCCGAATTCCGCGAAACACGCGGCCGACACCAGGCCGACATAGCCGCCGCCGATGATCGCGATCTTCAAGCCGGTTCACTCCATGAGACGCAGGATTGTTCTGGCAAGCAAGGTTGGCGGTTGCAACCCCCGGAACCCCCGCTTTCCCGCCCCGCATTATTATAGCGACCCGCATCACCGTCATTGCGAGATCGCATCTTGCGATCGAAGCAATCCAGCGTGCCGCAGCCAAAATCGTCATCAACTCACTTGACTGAGGCGGTGAGGGTATGGGCGTCGCGGAGTTTGGCATTGGCGATAACGACGAGCTTTCGCATGAGGGCGGTGATGGCGACGATGGGTTTTTTGCCGCGCTGGACGAGTTGGCGAT
>DASVGZ010000076.1:0-2524 GCA_036379275.1 Acidiphilium sp.
CGACGCGCTGCCGATCACAAAGGTCCAGAACGCGACCGGCAATTTCTGAAACAGCCCGCCCATCTTGAAAATGTCATGTTCATGATGTTCCAGCCGCATGGTGACCGCGCCGGCGGCAAGGAACAGAAGCGCCTTGAAAAAGGCGTGGGACATGAAGTGGAAAATTCCAGCGGTCCACGCGCCGACGCCAAGGGCAAGAAACATGTAGCCGATCTGGCTGACCGTCGAATAGGCAAGGACGCGCTTGATATCGTGCTGATTGAGTGCCGCGAAGCCGGCAAGAAACAGGGTCAGCGCGCCGATCGCCGCAACCGTCATCTGCACATCCGGCGCAAGCTCGTACAACCCGTGCATCCGTGCGATCAGATACACGCCCGCCGTCACCATGGTCGCTGCATGAAGCAACGCGCTCACCGGCGTCGGGCCGGCCATCGCATCGGGCAGCCAGGTCTGCAGCGGAACCTGCCCGGATTTGCCGATCGCACCGAGCAGAAGCAACGCGGTCGCGATCGCGGCAATCGCCGAACCGCCCGCCGGCCAGGTCGCCGCCGCCTTGTGCAGCAAAGGCTGGATATCGAGTGTGCCAAGCTGGGTGAACAGGACGAACAACCCGATCAGAAAGGCGGTATCGCCGATCCGCGTCATGATGAACGCCTTGCGCGCGGCACTTCCGTTGGCGGTATCCTGATACCAGTAGCCGATCAGCAGATAGCTGCACAGCCCGACACCTTCCCACCCGACATAGAGAAACAGAAGGTCGCTTGCGAGCAGCAAAACCAGCATCGAGGCGACGAACAGGTTCATGTAGGCGAAGAACCGGCTGTAGCCCTCGTCGCCCGCCATGAACTCGGTCGAATAGAGCAGGATCAGAAACCCGACGATGGTGACCACAAGCATCATCACCAGTGACAGCGGATCGAGATAAAGCCCGACCACCGGCGCAAACCCGCCAACCGCAATCCAGTGCCACAGAATCTCGGTATAGGCATGGCCGGGCGGCGGTGCCGTGATGAACCCGACCGCGATGATCACGGCGATCACCGCCGAAGCCGCAACCGGCACAACACCGACCAGCGCCACCGCCCGCGCGGGCAACCGTCCCGCTGTGATCATCAGGGTCGTTGCGGCGACAAGCGGGAGAAGGGGGATCAGCCAGAGATCGTGGATCATCCTGTCACCCCTGCAATAAATCGGCGGCGTCGGCGTCGAGCGTGGTCAGCCGATGACGGACGCGGATGATCAGGGCAAGACCGACCGACACCTCCGCCGCCGCCAGGCTCAGCACCAGAAGAAACATTACCTGACCGTCGGCATGGCCCCAGCGCGCTCCGGCGATGATAAACATCAGCCCTGCTGCGTTCAGCATGATTTCGATGCACATCAGAATGAAGATCAGGTTCCGTCGCACCAGAACGCCAACCACACCGAGCGCGAACAGAAGAATCGGCAAAACGAGGAGATGATCGAGCGATATCGTCGTCATGGGATTCGCGCTCCGGGTTCGGCGTGAGCGATCCGGTAGGCACCGACCAGCGCCGCAAGCAGGAGCATCGACGCCAGTTCGACACAGAGCAGATACGGCCCGAACAGCGTGATACCGACCGCATGGGCCTGCACCACCGAATGCCCCGGGCCGCCGATATCGTTGCTGTCGATCATGTAAGCCAGAAGCGCGAACAGAAGAACCGCCAGAATCCCGGGTCCAGCCCAGATTTTCGGCTCCAGCCATTGAGTCTCGCGCGCCGCCGACGCCTCGCCAAGATTCAGCATCATCACCACGAAGACGAACAGGATCATGATCGCCCCGGCATAGACGATCACCTCAAGTGCCGCCGCGAACGGCGCGCCAAGCGTGTAGAACACCAGGGCGACCGCAAGCAGTGAAATGACCAGATAAAGCAGTGCGTGAACTCCATTCGCCCTCGTGATCACCATCAGGGTGGAAACCACGGCGACGATGGCAGACAGATAGAAAATGACGTTCATGACCGGCACCTTCTCATGGCATCAGCGAACGGACATCGATTGGCGGCCGCTCGCGTTCTGCCTCGCCCTTGCCCTTGCCCGGGATCGCGAGACCCGAAACCCGATAGAAGCTGTAATCCGGATACTTCCCGGTTCCGCTGATCAGCAGATCCTCTTTTTCGTAGATCAGATTCTTCCGTTCATATTCGCCGATCTCGAAATCCGGCGTAAGCTGGATCGCATAGGTCGGGCAGGCTTCCTCACAAAAGCCGCAGAAAATACAGCGGGAAAAATTGATCCGGAACCATTCCGGATACCACCGCCCCTCTGTCTCGGTCTTTTGCAAGCTGATGCAATCGACCGGACAGGCGACCGCGCAAAGATAGCACGACACGCAACGTTCCTCGCCGTCCGGATCGCGGGAAAGCACGATCCGTCCGCGAAAACGCGGTGCCAGATAGGGCATCTGTTCGGGGTACTGCACCGTTTCGCTGTGATGAAACAGGTGCAGGAACGTGTACCAGAGCGTGCGTAGCGAACTCCACATCGCGCAGCCTTC
>DASVGZ010000077.1:0-7169 GCA_036379275.1 Acidiphilium sp.
TGGTCGGGCTCGACCCTGAGACGAATTTGCGGTGACAGCGTCGCCCGGCGAACTCGCCGCCGTCTTCGTTAGTTGAAACGGGACGACAGGCTCTTTCCGACTGAACTGACGCATCGTTAAATTTCAAAACTTGACCCGCGCTGCCGCGAGGTCGGTTTTCACGCGCGCACCCCGTCTCCGGGCGGTCGGTCCGGCCCGGTTTTATTGGCCGGTTTTATTGGCCGGTTTTATTGGCCGGTTTTATCGGGGGGCTTGCAATCGGTTCCGGTCGGGCGTAAATACGCATTCTAAATGCTGCTTTAGAAAGAAGCCGCAAGGATCGCGTTGAATTCAAAACGCGGAGCGATGGAGCTGTGCCGGTGCCTGGAACCTGTTTCGATACAGGATCGAGTCGGAGACGTGATCCGTGAGTGACCGACTGTCCCGCTGGTCGCCGCTGATCTTCGCCTGCGCGCTGGTGAATTTTCTCGCCGCCCAACTGCTTCTGCTCGGCGGCGTGGCCTGGCCGGGCGCTACGCTGTTCGCCGGCGGAACACTCGTCATGGTGCATCTTGTCACCATCGGCTGGCTGACCCTGCTGATTTTCGGCGCGCTGTTCCAGTTCATTCCGGTGATCACCCAGCACTATCTGCTGAACCAGCGCCTCTCGCTGGTGTTTCTTGGCCTGGCAGAGACCGGGCTTGCATTGATGATCGCCGGATTTCTGCTGGCAGGACATGGAGCTTTCGCGCCGGTTCTTCTGCCGGTCGGCGGCGGACTGGTGATCGCGGGGATTCTGGTCGGCGCGGTCAACATCGCGGTGCCGCTTGCGCGCAAGACCCCCTGGCCGCTGAGCGCGTGGTTCATCGTGGCGGGGCTCGGATTTCTTCTGGTCACGATTCTTCTTGGACTGTGCTTCGCCGTTGCGCTGACAGTGCCGGGCGTGCATTCCATCGTGCATTCTGGCGCACTGCGGTTGCTTGCCGGCGGTGTGGAGGATCATGCGCTCGCGGGGATCGGCGGCTGGTTCACGCTGACCGCGATCGGCGTGTCCTACGAATTGCTGCCGATGTTCATGCTCGCACCGCATGAGCGCGGCGCGCTGGGCACCACGATTTTCTGGCTCTGCGTCTCGGGATTCGCCGTGGCGGTGGCTGCCGGGATCGCGGCGGCATTCGTGCCGGCTTCGGCCGTGGATGCGCCCGGGATCGTCGGACGGGTGGCGCTTCTCACGGTTCTTGCTGGCATCCTGCTGTATCTTGCCGATGTCGTGCGGCTGTTCCGGGCCAGAAAGCGCCACGACATCGAGTTGCACAACCGTGCCGCGATCGGCGCGTTCGTCTGCCTCGGCCTCGGTGCGCTGTGGGCACTGTTCGCACTGGCGGACGGGCGGCTCGGCCGGGATACGCCGGCGCTGGTGTTTTTGTTTCTGCTCGGCTGGCTCGGCGGACTTGGCGTGACCCAGCTTTACAAGATCGTGCCGTTTCTCGCCTGGCTTTCGTGGTTCGGCAAGAAGCTCGGCACGGGCCGGGTGCCGCGCGTGCAGGATCTGGTGAACGAAAAGCGCTCCTGGCCACTGTTCGTGCTCTATTTCGCGGGCGTTCTGGTCGCAACGGTGGCGGCGCTCGTCGTCGATCCGCTCGCGATCCGGGCCGGCGTCGGCCTGATTTTCGTCGCGACGGTTTTGCTCGCGCGCGAATTCTGGCGGGCCTGGCGCGCCCATTACGCCGCGACCGAGGCGGCAAACCCGTCCCCTTTCCCGTTCAAGGTCAACACAAAGGATTCCGGTCATGATGGCGATCGAGCCGCTCGAGCTTGATGTTCGCGAGGAGTTGCGCAACGGCGGAGAACCGCTGCCGCGCATTCTGGGCACGATAAAAACCCTCAAGCCGGATCAGGCGCTCCGGCTGCGCGCGACCTTCGAGCCGATTCCGCTTTATGCGCTGCTGGGCCGGCAGGGATTCGCGCACGAGACGACGCATCACGGCGAGGGCGACTGGGAGATCCTGTTCACTCCCGGCGCGCCGCCCCCACCACCGCGCGGCGCGGCGACGACCCGCACGCCGGCGGAAGGCGACACCGGCGGTGCCTGGCCGGACCCGTCGGTGTCGCTGGACAATCGCGGCCTGTCGCCGCCGGAGCCGATGATGCGGATTCTCGACGCGCTGGAGCATCTGACGCCCGACGGCGTGGTGGAGGCGCTGAACGAGCGCGAACCAATGTTCCTGTATCCCGAACTGGAGAAGCGCGGGGCGGTCATCCGGGTCGACAAGCGGCCCGACGGCGCGGTGCGGCTGCAGATCCGGCGCGGAGCCTGACCATGCGCGAGGATGCACCGCTTCCGGTCCAGGCCGAACTGATGGACGCGCTCCATGACGTGATCGACCCGGAACTCGGCTTCAACATCGTCGATCTCGGCCTGATTTACGAGATCGGCGTCGAGGATCGCTCGGTCACCGTGACGATGACCATGACCACGCCCGGCTGTCCGGCGCAGGACTACATCACCAACGGGGTGAGGCAGCGCCTGGCACAGGAGGAGACAGTCACCGGCGTGTTCGTCGATGTCGTCTGGGAACCGCGCTGGACGCCGCAAATGATGTCGCCGGTCGCCAAGGCCCATTTCCGGATCGCCGGAGGCTGAGCGTGGACGCGATCGTTTCCCCGACCCACGACCCGGATTCCGGCACCGGGCCCTCCGTTACGGCATCCGCGACAGCACTCGCGCGGCTGAACCGGCTGTTCGTGGTCGCACTTCTTGCCATGGCCCGGGCGGGCGATGGCGAGCAGGCCTGCCGGCTCGCCGCCGATGGCTGGTCGGCGCTGCGGCACGTCAACGAGCGGGAGGCCGAACGGCTGACCGCTGCCCTTCACACCCTGGCACGGGCGGCATCAACCCCGCCCGGCCGCAACAACGAGGAGAAAAAAATGGCTGATTCGCAGATTCTCGATGTCCGGGACCGCATTCCGATGGAGCGGCACCGGGCAATCTTCGAGAGCTATGGCAAGCTCGGCAAGGGGGATGCCTTCGTTCTGGTGAACGACCACGATCCGAAGCCGCTCTATTACCAGTTCGACGCCGAACATCACGGAGAATTCACCTGGAAATATCTGGAGGAAGGCCCGCAGGTCTGGCGCGTCGAGATCGGCAAGACGAACGGGGCCCATAAGAACGCATAAAAATCAAGGCTCTGGCCGGGGCGGGGCGGATCGTGAAGACGGTCCGTCCCGTTTGCGTTTCGTGAGGGGGAGGGCTTTGTTTTGGGTCTGGTATTCAATACACCAAGTATGGTATTCACGGGATTGACGAAGTGACGGGACCTGGGTGATCATTCAACCAGCCGCCAGACTGTCCTGCCCGGCTCAACCGCCCAGGTCCGGCCGCGCGACAGGAATGCCGGCTCATACGGAAAGCTCTTACTGAAAGATGAAAGACATGTCCGAACCAGCGATGACGGATGGCTTCCACCTGGTGCTGGATGCCCTGAGGCTGAACGGGATCGACACGATCTACGGGGTTGCCGGCATCCCGATCACCGATCTGCTGCGCCTCGCCCAGTCCGAGGGGTTTCGTTATATCGGCTTCCGGCATGAGCAATCGGCGGGCAACGCGGCGGCGATCGCCGGATTCCTGACCGGGGCGAACGGGTTGCCCGGCGTGTGCATGACGGTGTCCGCTCCCGGTTTTCTGAACGGGCTGACCGCGCTGGCCAACGCCACCACCAACTGCTTCCCGATGATCCTGATCAGCGGATCGAGCGACCGTTCGATCGTCGACCTCGAACAGGGCGATTACGAGGAACTCGACCAGATGAACGCGGCGAAACGCTACGCCAAGGCGGCGTACCGCGTGAACCGGCCGCAGGATATCGGCGTCGGCATCGCGCGCGCGATCCGCGCCGCCGTGTCGGGCCGGCCGGGCGGGGTCTATCTCGACCTGACCGCCGAGGTGCTCGGCGCGGCGCTCGACGCCGAGACGGCGAGGCGATCTCTGGTGAAGGTGGTCGATCCGGCGCCGAGCCACATTCCGGCGCCCGAATCGATTTCCCGCGCGATCGGGCTTCTGGCCGGAGCGCAGCGCCCGCTGATCATTCTCGGCAAGGGCGCGGCCTATGCCCAGGCCGACCAGGATGTTCGCGGCTTCATCGAATCGACCGGGATTCCGTTCCTGCCGATGTCGATGGCGAAGGGCCTTCTGCCCGACGATCATGCGCAGTCCGCCGCAGCCGCCCGCTCCTTCGCGATCGGCCAGGCCGATGTGGTGATGCTGGTCGGCGCGCGGCTGAACTGGCTGCTCTCGCACGGCAAGGCGCCGCTCTGGAACAAGGATGCGCACCTGATCCAGGTGGATATCGCGGCGACCGAGATGGACAGCAACCGCGCGATCTCGGCTCCCGTGGTCGGCGACATCAAGTCCGCGATGAAGGCGCTCAACGCCGCGCTCAAGCCCGGACAGGTGAAGGCGCCCGAGGCCTGGCGCAGCGCGATCGCCGAAAAGAAGCAGAAGAACACCGAGAAGATGGCGGCGAGGCTGAATGCCGACCCGACCCCGATGACCTACCACAACGCGCTGCGCGCGATCCGCAGCGTGCTCGCCGACCGGCCGGATGTCTACGTGGTCAATGACGGCGCCAACACGCTCGACATCACCCGCAACATCATCGACATGCGCGCGCCGCGCCACCGGCTCGACAGCGGCACCTGGGGGGTGATGGGCGTCAGCCTCGGCTATGCGGCCGGTGCGGCGACCGTGAGCGGCAAGCCGGTGGTCGCCATCGTCGGCGACAGCGCCTTCGGCTTCTGCGGCATGGAGATCGAGACCATCTGCCGCTACCAGTTGCCGGTGGTGACCATCGTTTTCAACAACGACGGCATCTATCGCGGCGACCCGGCCGATCAGCCGTATTCACCGACCGGGTTCACGCGGGGGTCGCGCTACGACAAGATCGTCGAGGCGTTCGGCGGCACCGGCTATCACGTGACCGGCTCGGCCGACCTCGCCACCGCGCTCGCCACCGCGCTTGCCGCGGGCAAGCCCGCGCTGATCAACGCGGTGATCGACCCGATGGCCGGCACCGAGAGCGGCCATATCCAGAGCCTGAACCCGAAGAGCGCGCTCGCGACCGCCAAGGGCTGATCCTGCTCCGCAGGGGGGGACCGGATGCCGCGAAAGCATCCGGTCCGCCGCTTTTCCTGAAATTTCCGATTATCACATTTTCGTGATGTTATTCGAAATAATGGCATAATTCATGCCATTTATTTCGGCGGCGCACAACGATGTTGCGCAATTTTATTTCACGCCGAACCCGTCGCCATCATCGCACCATTCTTGCGCGCCACCCCGGCCCGTAGCTTTGCGCAATCCGCCGCGAGAGGCCGGACCATCCGGACAGTTTGTTGATTTTCCTCGCGGTTTCCCGGATCAGGCCGCATATTCAGGTGACCGGAAGAACGCAGGTCCACTGCGCCCTCAACCACGCGCCCACCTGGCGCAGGAGCAACTGTCCGATATGAAGACCGCCGAACTCGCACGCGACGCCCGCTATACCGCAACCTCGGGACGGATGATCCTGACCGGCACCCAGGCGCTGCTGCGCCTGCTGCTGACCCAGCGCCGGCGCGACCGCAAGGCGGGCCATAACACCGCCGGGTTCCTGTCTGGCTATCGCGGCTCACCGCTCGGTTCGGTCGACATTCAGGCTTTCGCCGCCGCGAAGGCGCTCGCCGCCGAAGATATCGTGTTCCGGCCCGGCCTGAACGAAGACCTCGCGATGACCGCGGTATGGGGCAGCCAGATGACCCCGCTGTTCTCCGGCGCGAAACGCGATGGTGTGTTCGCCATGTGGTACGGCAAGGGCCCCGGCGTGGACCGTTCGGGCGATGCGATGAAGCACGCCAACTACGCCGGCACCACGCGGCTCGGCGGGGTTCTCGTCGTCACCGGCGACGACCATGCGGCGAAATCCTCCTCGATCGCGAATCAGAGTGAGCAAGCGCTGATCGCCGCCGGGGTCCCGGTGTTCGCGCCAAGCTCGATCGCCGATATTCTCGATCTCGGCCTGTATGGTTGGGCGGCATCGCGCCATTCCGGCCTCTATATCGGGTTCAAGACGGTCGAGGAGATCATCGACTGCACCGCCTCGATCGCGACCGACCCGGAAGCACTGTCGATCGTGATGCCGGAGATCGACCCCTCGCTGGTCGGGATGCGGCTGCACGAGAAGGTGCTCGACCAGGAAGCCCGCGTGCTCCGGTTCCGCTACCCCGCCCTGCACGACTTCGTTCGCGCCAACCGGATCGACCGGCTGATCGACGCGGCACCGTCGGCGCGGATCGGCATCGTTACCGCCGGCAAGTCGTTCCTCGATGTCGAGCAGGCGCGCGCCGATCTCGGGCTCGAGAACATCCGCATCCTCAAACTCGGCATGACCTGGCCGCTTGAGCCCGCGATCATCCGCGATTTCGCGAACGGGCTCGAAGAGATCATCGTCGTCGAGGAAAAGCAGCCGATCGTCGAGAACCAGATCAAGACGATCCTCTACGGCTCGGCCAGCGCGCCGCGGGTTCTCGGCAAGACCGACGAGACCGGCGCCGTGATGCTGAAGCCGGAATCCGACCTCACCGCAGGGGAAATCACCCTCGCCCTCGGCGACCGCGCCCAGCGCGTGATGCCGACCGAGGCGCGGGCGACCCTTCTCACCAATCTGCGTTCCAGCATCGCGGGCGCGAAGACGCTCGATGTCGGCGCGCACCGGGTGCCGCATTTCTGCTCCGGCTGCCCGCATTCGACCTCGACCAAGGTGCCCGACGGCTCGCGCGCGATGGCCGGCATCGGCTGCCACTACATGGTCACCTGGATGGACCGCTCGACCGATGTATTTTCCCACATGGGCGGCGAGGGCGTGGCCTGGATCGGCCAGTCGCCGTTCACCGAGGAGAACCACGTATTCTCCAATATCGGCGATGGCACCTATCACCATTCCGGCATTCTCGCGATCCGCGCGGCCGTCGCCGCCGGCGTCAACATCACCTATCGCATCCTGTTCAACGACGCGGTGGCGATGACCGGCGGCCAGCATGTCGACGGGCCGCTCAGCGTGCCGCAGATCACCCGCCAGCTCGCCGCCGAAGGGGTCGGGCGGATCGAGATCGTCACCGATGAGCCGGAGAAATATAACGGCGTGACCGAT
>DASVGZ010000078.1:0-5636 GCA_036379275.1 Acidiphilium sp.
GTCGAAGATGCGCGAACATCCTCGGGTACGGCGCCCTCGCGGGCGAGCCAGTCGCCGGGCAGATAGGACCGGTCGAGATCGGCGAAATCCCGTGCGCAGTCCTGAAGGTGGTTCAGCACCTGAAGGCTGGCGCACAGCGCGTCGGACGCCGGCCAGGTCGCCTCGCTCTCGCCGTGCAGGTCGAGCACGTAGCGCCCGACCGGTGCCGCCGAATACCGGCAATAGGCCATCAGTTCGTCCCAGTCGGCATAGCGGGTCTTCACCGCGTCCTGCCGGAACGCGATCAGCAGTTCCCGTGCATGGACCGGCGACACCCCGGTCTCGGTCAGGCTCGCGCGCAGCCGCGCCGCCGTGGGCGATGCGTCGTCTCCGGCGGCGCCGGTCAGCACCGCCTCCATCGCATCGAGCCGGGCGATCTTCCCGGCGGGGTCGAGACCCCGGTGATCGGCGATATCGTCGGCATTGCGGGCGAAGGCGTAATAGGCGTGGACATGGCGGCGCAGATCGGCGCGGATCAGCCATGAGCCGACCGGAAAATTCTCGTCGCCCCGGTCCTTGCCCGACCAGGCCTCGACGTTCGGCGCGGCGAGATCCGCGCTCATGTCTTTTCCAGTCCGTAGTCGCGGCTTTTCCATTGCGCGCCGGTGCCGCGCCAGTGGCGCAGGGCGGAGGCGAGAGTCGCCTCCATGTAGATCAGCGCGATGACCGGGAGCGCCAGCGCCCAGAATCCGGACACGCCATAGCGCCGAAGGGTCGGCTGATAGGAGAGAACCGCAAGCCCATAGGCGATCAGGCCGAGAGCAAAAGTCCAGCCGCTGCCGAAAATGACCGCGAGCGGCGGCACCAGCCAGACCAGGGCGAGGCCGATCAGGGTCAGGACCAGAAGGGCGGCGGAATAGCGCAACTGGGTGAAGGCGGTGCGCGCGATCATCTCCCTGATATCGGCGAGGCGCGGATAGGGGCGGATCGAGCGGGCGAGGCCGGAATGGCCGAGGAAGACCGTGCCGCCGCGCTTGACGTGGCGCGCAAGGGTCACGTCGTCGATCAGCGCGCCACGCATTGCGGCGATACCGCCGATCCGCTCCAGCGCCGCCCGCCGGATCAGCACGGTGCCGCCCGCCGCCGCGGCGGTTGACGAGAACGGGTCGTTCACCCGCGCGAACGGGTAGAGCATCTGGAAGAAATACACGAAGGCGGGAACCAGCGCGCGCTCGGCCCGGCTTTCGCAGTTCAGCCGCACCATTTCGGACACCATGTCGAGCCGCGCGCCGCGCTCCGGCGTTTCCATGCGCGCGACCAGGGTGGCAAGATGGTGCGGATCGTGGGTGATATCCGCGTCGGTGAACAGCAGAAGGGCGGCATCGCTGCGCGCAACCCCCTGGTCCAGCGCCCACAGTTTGCCCGACCAGCCGGGCGGTTTGGCCGCGCCGGAGACCAGAACGAAGCGCGGGTCGCCGCTGGCTGCCGCGCGCGCACGGGCGGCGGTCGCGTCGGTGCTGCCGTCATCGACCAGAATGACCCGGAACGGCGCCGGATAGTTCTGTGCGAGCAGCGAGGCGATGACCGCGCCGATCGTCTCCTCCTCGTCGCGGGCGGGAATCACGATATCGACGGCAGCGGCGTCCGGCGGCGGCGAAGCCGGCACCAGTTCGGGACCGCTCTGCCAGAAATGCCCGTGCAGGAAATAGAGATATAGCCAGATCAGGGCGGCGAGCGCGGCGAGGATCATGCGCTGAACGCCGCCTCCGGGTCAAAGGCGAGGCTCACCAGCTTGCCGCGCCGGCAGAAATCGGCCAGCGCATCGCGCACCGCCATCTCGGCCGGGCGCGGCGCATAGCCGAGCTCGCGGATCGCCTTGGCCGAACTGTAGAACATCAGCCGGCGGGCCATGGTCAGCATGTCGCGCGTCATCACCGGTTCATGGTGGGAAATCCGCGCCCAGACTTCCATCAGCGCCGCGAGCGGCATCAGCGGACCGATCGGCAGCCGGATGCGCGGCGGCGCGCGGCCGGCGAGCCGGGTGATCATCCGCCCGATTTCCGAAAGCATCAGATTCTCGCCGCCCAGGATGTAGCTCTCGCCCGCGCGCCCGCGTTCGAGCGCGAGGACATGGCCCTCCGCGACATCGTCGACATGGACGATGTTCATCCCGGTCTCGACATAGGCGGGCATATGGCCGCGCGCCGCGTCCAGCACCATCCGTCCGGTCGGGGTCGGCTTGATGTCGCCGGGGCCGACCGGGGCGGAGGGGTTGACGATCACCACGTCGAGCCCGCCGGCGGCAAGGTCGCGCACCGCGAGTTCAGCCTCGTATTTCGACCTTTTATAGGGGCCGACATGATCGTCCGGCGCGTTCGGGGTGACCTCGTCGGCGGGGCTGCCATCGAGCGTGAGGCCGAGAGCGGCGACGCTGCTGGTATAGACGATCCGCTCCACCCCGGCGGCTTCTGCCGCGCGCAGCAGGGCGATCGCGCCATCGACATTGACCCGCCGCATCGCATCCGGGTCGGGCACGAACAGCCGGTAATCGGCCGCGACATGAAAGACATGGCGGCAGCCCTCGGCGGCGCGGGCGAGCGAGCCGGGATCGGTCAGGTCGCCGATCACCCGTTCGCCCGGCAGATGCGCGAGATTGGCGAGATCGCTCGCCGGCCGGTGCAGAAGGCGAAGCCGATGACCGCGCCGTGCCAGCGCCCGGGCCACGGCCGCGCCGACGAAACCGGTCGCTCCGGTCACCAGGGTCGGGCGCGGGTCCGGCGCGGTGCCGGAAGTGCTGCTTCGCTCGCTCGTCATGCGGTGCCGTGTGAATGTTCAGGATAGCGTCCTATATGAAATCGACGGGGGCGCAAAATCGGGTTGCGAAATCGCCCGTATCGCCCGGCCCGGGGATTTGATAGGTAACCCGTCGTTACATCGGAGAATGGTTTTGGTTCGCAAGGTATCGCGCGGTGGGCGATCCGGCTACGGAGAGCGGGCGCGAGGGCTGGTCCGCCGCCTCGGCATCTGGCCGGCGGCGTTTTCGCTGTTCGGACTCGCCCTGTTCACCGGAACCATCGCCTGGCTCGGCTGGGGCGACATCATCCGGGCCCTGGACCGCGTGAGCCTTCCCGGATTCGGGGTCTATTTCGGGATTCAACTGGTTCTGGTCGCGGGACTTGCCGGGGCATGGCGGCTGTTGCTGCGCTATCGGCGCGGCGGGCGGTTCGGCCTGCTCTGCTGGGGGCGGCTGGTCCGTGACGCGGCGGGCGAATTCCTGCCGTTCTCGCATGTCGGCGGGTTCATTCTGGGCGGGCGGGCGATCGCGCTCGGCGGCGTCACCTTCGCCGACGCAGCCGCCTCGACCCTCGCCGACGTGACCGTGGAATTCCTGACCGAACTGATCTTCATCGCATTCGGCCTCGCCCTGCTGGTCGGACTTTTCCCCAACAGCGATCTGCTTCTGCCGGTCGCCCTCGGCCTCGTGGTCGCGCTGTTCGGCGCGGCGGGGTTCATGTTCATGCAGAAGGACGGCTCGCGGCTGTTCCGCGGCCTTGCCATGCGGATCGCCGGGCATTCGGCGGAAGCCGCCTCGATCCGCATGGACCGGCTGCAGGCGGCGATCGATGCCATCTATGCCCGGCCGGTGCGGATGATCTGCGCCGGGGCGGTGCATCTCGTCTGCTGGGTCGGTTCCGGCGTGGCGTCCTATGTCGCGTTCCATGCGCTCGGCGCGGATATCAGCCTGACCAACGCGCTGGCGATCGAGGCGCTGCTGAACGGCATCCTGACCGCCGGCTTCTTCGTGCCGGGCCGGCTCGGCGTGCAGGAAGCGGCCTATACCCTGCTCGGTTCGATTTTCGGCATTCCGGCGGATATCGCGCTGTCCGTCTCGCTGCTGCGCCGGGCGCGGGATCTGATCATCGCCGTGCCGGTCCTGCTGGTCTGGCAGGGCATCGAGGCGAAGCGGCTGCAGCCGGCGCCCGGAGACTGATGATCGGGAGACTGATGACCGGGAGACTGACAATCGGGGGATCGACCGGCATGTGCCATCGGATTGCCGGAATCTCCCGTCAGGGAAGGCGAAAACAGCGGAGTTCACGCCATGGGTTGGCTTGCCATCATCATTCTGGGACTGATCGCGGGCTGGATCGCCAGCCTGATCGTCGATAACGCCGGCAAGGGCGTGATTCTGGACATCGTGCTCGGTGTCGTTGGCGCGCTGGTCGGAGGGAAAATCTTCTCGCTGCTCGGTGCCTCGCCGATCACCGGATTCAATCTCTACAGCCTGTTCGTCGCGGTCGTCGGGTCCGTGGTGGTTCTGGTGGTCTACCACGCGGCCCTGGGCCGCAGGCGGCTCTGACTTCTGTCAGGACTCCCGCATCGTGGTTTCGCGCAGTACCGGCACCTCGCCGATCGCTGCCCGGTCCGCCATGTCGAGCGTGAGCCAGCGGCACGTGCATTCGAGAACGGCGCGGGTCACGAAAGCGAGACTGAGGCCGAGCGCCTCGGCGATTCCGTAAAAGCGCAATTCCTCGAGCTCGCCCGATCCGGCGATCGTTCCGGCGACCCGGCTGGCCGGGACGGTGAAGAACACCGTATCGAACCGCACCGGCGAGACCGGCGGCGTGATCGCGCGATAGATATAGTCGAGCGCGTCCAAACGGGGCGGCTCGCCAAGGGAAAGCCCGGTTTCCTCGTGCAGTTCGCGCGCTCCGGCGATCGCGAGGGCGCGGACGAGGCTGGCGTCGGCGTGAAGGCCGAGCCGGGCGGCGACATGTTCGGCGAGCGGGGTTTCGGCCGGAGCCGTGCCGTCGTCGGGATCGGCGGCGCCGCCGGGAAACACCAGCCGGTTCGGCATGAAGCGGTGTTTCGCGCTCCGCCGCCCCATCAGGACTTCCGGTCCGGCCGCGCCATCGCGCAGCACCAGAAGACTCGCGGCAGGGCGGGGGGTGACCGGCGGGCGGTCTGCGGTCTCGGCTGTGTGCATGGAAAACCTATACGCGCGGGTGAAAGGAATGACGAGATCGGCAACCGCTTGTGCGCTGTTCGCGCAACCGCTTGTGCGCTGTTCGCGCAACGCCCCCTGCCCCGTCCGATGATTTTCGGACAGGGTTGGGCGGGCGCGGGGTCGTGCGTGGTTATGGGGGTGAGCGCGCGGCGCGGCGGATTGTCCGTGTCATGGGAGTGCCTGCGACGAGATGGACTGCTTCGGCCGTTACACGGCCTCGCAGTGACGATTTTGTACGCGGACGGGGCGTTGCAATTTTCGACGGGACGCGGGGAGTGGCTTCGAGAGGGCCGGCGGTTGCTGCGGCCGTGCGGTCGGCATGGATGGCGCGGACCTGATCGGCGAGGTCGCGCAGGGTTTGCACGGACCGGGCGAGTTGCCGTGCATTGGACGCGCCGGTTCCGCTCCAGCAGCCGAGGATGGCGCAGAGGGCTTCGATGAGGCGGACCAGCGCCTCGATGGTCCGGGTCGATGAAGGTGCGTCCGAATTCACGAACGAAATATGAACATTGTTGCGACGATTATCAATAGTAATAATGACGTATAGTTAGAAAAATCGTATTGCCTGATAGATGGATCGCTTCACTTCGTTCGCGATGACGAAACCGCCAGCGGGTGACGTGATGACGGTGACGGGGGGTGTGTTGAC
>DASVGZ010000079.1:0-5598 GCA_036379275.1 Acidiphilium sp.
CACGGGCGCGGCCGACCAGGGCCGAACTTGCGATGGCGCCGGTTGCAGCGGTGGTGACGAACTGACGGCGAGATACGGTCACGGTGGATGTCCTCCCGATGCTGTGATCTGATTGTTATGCAAACAATTTCATCACGTGGAACGAAGCCGAGTCAAGTATCCGACCGGTATCGGCATGACCTTGCATGGCGCGGGGTGAAATGGGATAGCTGAAATCCGGTCAGCACCGGATCGGGCGTTCCACGACCGGAACGCCGGGGGAGGCGGTTGCATCAACAAGAAGAGGGCCTGAAGCACTCGCGATGATCATGATTTTCGGGATTCCTGCGCCTTTGCTGTTCGGGCAATTTCTGCTCGGCCTGATCAACGGCGCGTTCTATGCGCTGCTCTCGCTCGGACTCGCGGTGATTTTCGGGATGCTGGGCATCATCAATTTCGCCCATGGCGCGCTGTTCATGGTGGGGGCGTTCGCGGCCTGGTTTCTTCTGCATTATCTCGGTGTCGGCTACTGGGGCGCGCTCGTCCTTGCGCCGCTGATCGTGGGCGTGTTCGGCCTTCTGCTCGAACGCACCACGATCCGCCGGCTTTACGGCACCGATCCGGTCTATGGCCTGCTGCTGACCTTCGGGCTGGCGCTGATCATCGTCGGTGCATTCACCAACACCTTCGGCTCCTCGGGTATGCCCTATCAGGGGCCGGAACTGCTTTCGGGCGGCTACAATCTCGGGTTCATGTTCCTGCCGACCTATCGCGGATGGGTGGTGGTTCTGTCGCTGGTTCTCTGCACCGGAACCTGGTTCGTGATCGAGAAGACGCCGATCGGCGCCCGGCTGCGCGCGGCGACCGAGAATGCATCGCTGGTGCAGGCCTTCGGCGTCAATGTCTCGCGGATGGTCTCGCTGACCTATGCCGGCGGCGCCGCGCTCGCCGCTGTTGCCGGCGTGCTCGCCGCGCCGATCTATTCGGTCGATCCCAACATGGGGTCGAACCTCATCATCACCGTGTTCGCCGTGGTCGTGATCGGCGGCATGGGGTCGATTCTCGGGTCGATCGTCGCCGGCTTCGGTCTCGGCGTGGTCGAGGGGCTGACCGAGGTGTTCTATCCGCAGGCGTCGACGACCGTGGTGTTTCTGGTCATGGTCATCGTTCTGCTGATCCGGCCGAGCGGCCTGTTCGGGAGGGCCGCCTGATGGCCGGGGGCGAGGCGGGAGCGGTGACCGTCGGGAGAATTCCGGCCCCGTGGAGCCTGTTCGGCTTCTCCCGCACCGAGGCGATCGGGTTCGCGGTTTTGCTTGCGGCGATTATCGTGGCTCCTGGCGTGATCTATCCGATTTTCGTGATGAAGGTGCTCTGCTTCGCTCTGTTCGCCTGCGCCTTCAACCTTCTGGTCGGCTATGCCGGCCTGCTGTCCTTCGGCCATGCCGCCTATTTCGGCATCGGCAGCTATGTCGCGGCCTGGCTCGTGCGCTATGCCGGCTTCGATTCGGGAGTGGCGATCCTCATAGGCGGGCTTGCCGGCGGTCTTCTCGGGCTTGCGTTCGGCACGATCTCGATCCGCCGCAGCGGGCTGCAATTCGCCATGATCACCCTGGCGCTCGGCCAGCTCGTGTATTTCTTCTGCGTCGAGGCGCCGTTCACCCATGGCGAGAACGGCATCCAGCAGGTTCCGCGCGGCAGGCTGTTCGGCCTCGTCGACCTGCATACCGACATGGCGATGTACTGGGTCACGGCCGGGATTTTCCTGATCTTTTTCCTGGTTGTTCATCGTGCCATCCATTCCCCGTTCGGCCAGGTGCTGAAGGCGATCCGCGAAAGTGAACCGCGCGCGACCTCGCTCGGCTATTCCACCGACCGCTACAAGCTGCTGGCTTTCGTCCTGAGCTGCGCGATTTCCGGGATCGCCGGCGCCACCATGGCGATCGTGTTCGGAATCGCAACCCTGACCGATGTGCATTTCTCGATGTCGGGCGAGGTGGTGCTGATGACCCTGGTCGGCGGCATGGGCACGATCTTCGGGCCGATCATCGGGGCGCTCGTCATCGTCGGGATCGAGACCTATCTCGCCCAGTTCGGCGACTGGGTGATGATCAGCCAGGGAATCGTGTTCGTGATCTGCGTTCTCGTGTTCCGGCGCGGCATCGTCGGCGAGATCGCCGGGCGGCTGCGCCTCGCGCTGTAGGCGGTCAGCTTTCCGCGCCGACCGGAACGGGACGGCGGGACGCAAGGGCGGGATCGCAGAGATGGCAGGCGGCCATGGCGCGGCCGGCTTCCAGCAGACGCGGCTCGAACGGTTTTTCCCATTCGATCTCGACATGACCGGCGCCGGCCCGCAGCGCCACGACACCGGTCCAGAACGGCTCCGCCGGATCTTCCGCGCGGATGCGTTCGATCAGGGCGAGAAGCTGCTCGCCGGTCACCCCCGGGGCGGTTGGAACGCGCACACTGGCAACCGGGCGGTCAGGGATGTCCGGCCGGCCGATCAATGCCCGCTCCGTCGCCGCCGCTTCGGGCGAGCGGGTCCAGTGCGCTTCCAGAAGATCCATGAAGTCGCGAATCTCCCAGCCGCAGGGCGCGAAAGCCGCCGGGCAGCGGGGATGGAAGGCGCAGCCGTGCGGCGGTCTCGCCGCGTCCGGGATTTCGCCGCGCGGCAGGTCGCGCGGCAGGCCGCGACTCGGGTCGGGATCGGGGATCGCCTGGAGCAGGGCCTTCGTATAGGGGTGGCGCGGGTTTTCGTAGATCGCCTGTGCCGGGCCGATTTCCACGATCCGGCCCAGATACATGATCGCGATCCGGTCGCAGAAGAATTTCGCGGTCGCGAGGTCGTGGGTGATGTAGAGATAGGTCAGGTTGAGGCTGTGCTTGAGGTCGAGCATCAACTGAAGGATTTTCGACCGCACGCTCATGTCGAGCATCGAGACCGGTTCGTCGGCGACCAGGAGAACCGGGTCGAGGATGATCGCCCGGGCGATGACCGCGCGCTGCTTCTGTCCGCCGGACAGGTCGCCCGGGTATTTTTCAAGGTAGTGTTCGGCCGGAGCCAGCCCGACGCGTTCGAGCACCGCCACGACCGAGCGGCGGAGGTCCGCGCGGTCCTTCACGCGGCCATGGATCGTCAGCGGATGGCCGACCGATTGTTCGATCGTCATCGCCGGGTTGAGGGCGGCGTGCGGGTCCTGAAAGACCATCTGCATCCGGCTGCGCAGCTTGCGCAGGTCGTGCTCGCCGAGACCGACGATTTCCTGCCCCTCGAAGACGGCGCTGCCCCCGGTTGCCGGAACCAGACCGAGCAGGCTGCGCCCGAGTGTGGACTTGCCGCTGCCGGATTCGCCGACCAGGCCGAGAACCTCGCCCTGGCGGAGATCGAACGAGATGTCGTCGACCGCCTTGACGATTCCGGCCTCGCGTCCGGTCAGCCGGTCGAACACGCTGCCGCGAATCTGGAAATAGGTTTTCAGGTTGCGGACCGAGACGATGGCGCCATCGTCGGCGTCGATACCGGAGGTCACGTCGGGGTCAGGCTTCATCGGCAACCGCGATCTCCTTGCGTTCGAGCGGCGCCGTTTCGCCTGCGGGGATCGCGTCGTGCGGACCGTGCAGCCAGCACTGGACCCGTCTTCCGTCGTCGAGGCTCTGCTCGACCGGCGCGGTCTGTGCGCAGATCTTCATGGCATCCGGGCAGCGGGCGTGAAACCGGCAGCCTGCCGGCGGAGTGATCAGGTTCGGCGGCGCGCCGGGAATCGTGTGCAGTTTCGTGGTTTCGAGCGAAATCGTCGAGCGCAGCAATTCGCGCGTGTAGGGATGCGCGGGTTTCGCGAAAACCGCGCGCGCGTCCCCCTGTTCGACGATCTTGCCCGCATACATGACGGCGACCCGGTCGCACGCCTCGGCGACGATGCCGAGATTATGGGTCACCAGCATCACCGCGGTTCCGGTGTTCTTCTTGAGGTCGGCAAGGATGCGGATGATCTGCGCCTCGACGATCACATCGAGCGCGGTGGTTGGCTCGTCGGCGACCAGAAGCTTGGGTTCGAGCACGAGGGCGAGGGCGATCATGATCCGCTGGCGCATTCCGCCGGAGAATTCGTGCGGATACTGGCGAAAGCGGGTCGGCGGGATGCCGGTCCGGCCCAGCGCCGCGAGCGAGCGGCGGCGGATTTCGGCTTTGTCCAGCTTCGGATGGTGCTGACGCAGGGTTTCGGCGAAATGATCCTCGATCCGGAGCAGCGGGTTCAGCCGGGTCATCGGTTCCTGAAAGATCAGGCCGAGTTCGGGACCGCGCAGGCGGCGAAGCTGGTCACGCGTCATGCCGACCAGATTGCGGTTCTGGTAGATCACCTCGCCGCTGGCGCGCGCGCCATCCGGCAGCAGCCCGAGAATGCCGCGCCCAAGCGTGGATTTGCCGCACCCCGATTCGCCGACGACGCCGAGGGTTTCTCCCGCGCCGATATCGAGCGACACGCGATCCACCGCACAGACCGGGCCGCGCGCGGTGCCGTACTGAACCCGTAGGTTGCGAACCGAGACGATCGGTTCGGCGCTCATGCCGCGCTCTCCTCATCGGCGTCGTCGGCCGCCGGGCTGGTGACGAGGCGCTGGCGCAGCACCGGGTTGAGGGTTTCGTTCAGCCCGTCGCCGAGCAGGGTCAGCCCGGTGACCAGAAGCACGATGGCAAGGCCGGGAAACAGGGTGGTCCACCAGATGCCGGACGCGGCGTCGGCGATGGCGCGCGAAATGTCGTAGCCCCATTCCGCGCCCTGGGTCGGCTGCACGCCATAGCCGAGAAAGCCGAGGCCGGTCAGGGTCAGGATCGCGTCGGCGGCATTCAGCGTCGCGACGACGGGAATGGTCAGGATCACGTTGAAGAAAATATAGCGGATCAGGATGGTGAACGGGCCGGCGCCGATCGCGCGCGCGGCCTCGACATAGGGTTCTTCCCGAACCGAGGTGACGTGATTGCGCAGGATCCTGAAATATTGCGGAACGTAGACGATGGTGATGGCGATGGCCGCGACCAGGATGCCGGAGGCGATGCTGGAGCCGAGCAGAAAGGCGATCACGAGCGCCAGAAGCAGCGACGGGATCGCGAACATCGCATCCATCACCAGAACCAGAACGCGGTCGAACAATCCGCCGAAATAGCCGGCGATCAGGCCGAGCGGAACGCCCAGCGACAGGGCGAACAGAAGCGCCAGCGCAACCACCGAAAGTTCGGTCCGAGAGCCCCAGACGATCTGCGCGAGAATGTCGGTGGACTGAACGTTAGTGCCGAGCCAGTGCAGGGCGGAGGGCGGTGCAAGCTGAGGAAACAGGACGCCGCCGGATTTGTACTGGTCGAAGCGGTAGGGCGAAATCAATGGCGCGAAAATTGCCAGAACGATGAAGAAGCCGGTGAGAACGGCGCCCGACCAGAGCATGATCCGCGCGGTTCCGCGTGCTTCCGCGACCGGGCGGAATGCACGACCGAGCCAGGCGGCGCCGGATCGGGGGTGGCGCGCGATGCGTTTCGTCTCTGTCGTGGCCGTCATCGGACCGGGCCGTTCATTGGCAGCACACCGCTCATTTGTAACGAACCCTGGGATCGATCAGCGCGTTGGCGAA
>DASVGZ010000080.1:0-2793 GCA_036379275.1 Acidiphilium sp.
ATGCCGCGCGGTTTCTCGCCTTCGACGGGACGTTCGAGACGGATGTTTTCCTTGCGGCTCTCGATGGCGCCGAAGCGGTGCTGGTGACTCCGGCGGACAGGCTCGACGCGGCATTGATCGCCCGCCTGCCGGCGGGAGTGAAGGTGATCGGTACGTTTTCGGTCGGCACCGACCATATCGATCTCGACGCTGCCCGGGCGCGCGGCCTCGCAGTGGTGAATACGCCGGATGTTCTGTCCTTCGCGACCGCCGAAATCGCGCTTGCCCTGATGCTGATGGCGGCGCGCCGGGCCGGCGAGGGCGAGCGCGTGGTCCGGGCAAAGACCTGGCCGGGGTGGAAGCCGAATTTCATGCTCGGCACCACGCTGGAAGGCAAAACCCTCGGTATTCTGGGCATGGGACGGATCGGCCGGGCGCTGGCGGGGATGGCGCGCGGACTGGCGATGCCGGTGATCTATCACAATCGAAACCGGCTGCCGCCAGATCGGGAAGGTGGCGCGGTTTTTTATCCGGATGAGGCGGAATTTCTGGCCGCGTGCGATGTTCTGTCGATCCATCTGCCCGGCGGAGCGGCGACGCGGCACTGGCTGAATGCCGGGCGCATCGCGATGTTGAAAGCCGGCGCGATCGTGGTGAATACCGGGCGCGGCACGACGATCGACGACGATGCGCTGATCACCGCACTGAAATCCGGGCACATCGTCGCGGCCGGACTCGATGTGTTTCCGGCTGAACCCGTGGTTCCGGCGGGCTATCTCGAACTTGAGAACGTGGTGCTCCTGCCGCATCTCGGCAGTGCCACGCAGGAGACGAGGGCGGCGATGGGGATGCTCGCGCTCGACGGGATCGATGCGGTGCTCGCCGGGCGGGATATCCCGAGCCGGGTGGTTTAGAGCCCGTTCCGAAACAGGCTCTTAGTCTTTCGGCCTGAGATCGCGCACCCGGCGGGCCTTGCCGACCGACCGCTCGATGGTTCCCGGCGGTTCGATGACGACCCGGGAGGTTATGCCGATCGTGTCTTTCACGCGCCGGGCGAGGCGGTCGGCCTCGTCCATGAGGCCGGCGCCGTCCCAGTAATCGGGGCGGGCTTCGGCATGGACTGTCATTTCGTCGAGCCGGGAAGGGCGGGTCAGTTCCAGCATGAAATGGCCGGAACCCCAGTCGCTGGTCAGGATCAGTTCCTCGATCTGGGTCGGGAACAGGTTGACGCCGCGCAGGATGATCATGTCGTCGGTCCGGCCGGTGATCTTTTCCATCCGTCGCATTCCCGGTCGGGCGGTGCCGGGCAGGAGTCGGGTGAGATCGCGGGTGCGGTAGCGGATGACCGGCATGGCTTCCCGGGTAAGAGAGGTCAGCACCAGTTCGCCCATCTCGCCATCGGGAAGGACGGTCCCGGTCGCGGGGTCGATGATCTCGGGGTAAAAGTGATCTTCCCAGATGTGCAGGCCGTCTTTGGTTTCGACGCATTCCTGGGCGACGCCCGGCCCCATGAGTTCGGACAATCCGTAGATATCGGTGGCCTGGAGGCCGAAGGCTGTTTCGATCTCGCCGCGCATCGCGTTGGTCCAGGGTTCGGCGCCGAAAATGCCGAATTTGAGGGCGGTCTGTCGCGGATCGTGGCCCTGACGGGCGAATTCGTCGAGAATCGCGAGCATGTAGCTCGGCGTGACCATGATGATGTCGGGGGCGAAGTCGAGAATCAGCCGGACCTGACGCTCGGTCATTCCGCCGGAGACCGGAACCGTGGTGCAGCCGAGACGCTCCGCGCCGGCATGGGCGCCAAGCCCGCCGGTGAACAGGCCGTAGCCATAGGCGACATGGACCGTCATGCCCGGCCGCCCGCCGGCGGCGCGGATCGAGCGGGCCATCAGGTCGGCCCAGGCATCGAGATCGGCCCTTGTGTAGCCGACGACGACCGGTTTTCCGGTGGTGCCGGACGAGGCGTGGAGGCGGAGGATGCGTTCGCGCGGCACGGCGAACAGGCCGAACGGGTAGTTGCGCCGGAGGTCGTCCTTCATCGTGAAGGGAAAGCGGGCGAGATCGTCCGGATGGCGGAATTCCGATGGATGGACGCCGAGAGCCTCGAACGCGGCGCGGTAGTGCGGGACGTGATCGTAGACGTGGTGCAGGGTTGCCGCGAGCCGTCCGGTCTGCAGGGCGAGGATTTCATCGCGCGGGGCGTGTTCGGCGGGATCGGGTTTCACGGTCATGGCGCGGCGTCCGGCTCGACCCAGGAACCGCCGATGGTGCGGGAATGGCCACGAAATTCGGCAATGACATGCTCGCCAGCGCTGACCGAGACATCATAGATGCCGTTGCGGCCGCTGCGGGAGATTTCGCGGGCGCGGGCGACGAGTTCGTCGCCGAGATGGCCCGGACGAAGATAGGTGATCGAGCACTGGGCCGCGACCGTGCGTGCGCCGTGGCTGTTGCAGGCAAAAGCGAAGGCGGAATCCGCCAGGGTGAAGATGAACCCGCCATGGGCAATGCCGTGGCCGTTGGTCATGCTTTCGGTAATGGTCATCCGGAGCGTGGCATGGCCGGGGCCGACGGCCTCGATCGTCATGCCGAGTTGCTGGCTTGCGTGATCGTTCGCCCACATCGCGGCCGAGGCGGTTTCGACAATGGCCTCCGATGCGTGGATATTGCCAGCCTCAGTGTTCATGTTGCCTCCTTCTGCCGCGAGTCATGGTTTAGCCTGACCATGCGCCAAGGCATTATGCGTGAAGGCCGGAGAGACGCAAATTCATCTTTGGTCTGGCGATGATTCCGGGGGGGCCAGCCTTGCCAGTT
>DASVGZ010000081.1:0-2776 GCA_036379275.1 Acidiphilium sp.
CCGGGATGCAGAACCCGGAGCCGAGGTTTCCGGCTCCAGCGTGTTCCACTCGCCGCACGCCTCGCAGCGCCCGGTCCATTTCGGAACAGACGCGCCGCACGCCGAGCAGACAAATCTTACCGCAACGCGGGCCAACCGAAGCCTCGCCAGACAAACTGACCCGTATCGATCACGACGGATGCCAGCCGAACTGCTGGAACATGAACTCGCGCAGGGCGAGCAGCGCTCCCGTCGGCAGGCCGATCGGCGCCAATGCCGACGCGGCGGCACCATCGGCCGCGAGATCGATCGTGCTCGCCGATGCCGCCGACCGCATGGCCGGTGTTGCAATCGCGGCAATCGCGGCCTGACGCCAGACAGCCACCTGTGCCGAAGTTGTCAGATGCGGCAAGATCAACATGAAATCGATCCGGCTGGCGGCGGCAACGGCGCGATAGGCATGATCGAGAGGTTGGGGCAGATCGGGCACGCCGCGCTTACCTGCAATTTCATGAATCGTCGGCAAATGAGGAAACAGCGGGTCGCGAACCACCTCTCCCTTGCCATCGACGACCCCGAGTGTACCGATTGGAACCCCCCCCTCGGCCGTCAGGGGAGCGGCATCGGCGGAAACGTCCTCGCCGGTCAGCAGAATGGCATCGACCTCACCCGAAGCAAAAGCACGACTTGCGGCCGCAGGATCCCGAAGGCCGAAAACCGGCACGGTTCTGGCCCCAAGCCGTCGCAGCGCCAGAATCGCGGCAAGATCCGGACTTTCCAGCGATGCGGCAGCAAGCCTGATTGGCGCCGAATTCGATAGTCTGGCCAGCCCGCCTCGTAAAATCATCAGGGCGGCGTTCAGTCCGGCCATCACCGGTATCCACTCGCCGGGCTGAAAGTGTACTCGCGGATCGCCGACAAGAAATGCGATGATAACCTCTCCCGGCAGCATCGCCGCGGTATGGCCATCAGGCACGTCGAGTGTCTGCAACCGGTTGGCACCGGTCACCCCATCCTGCCCGCCGATTGCGCGCAACCGGATCGGCTGGTGGCCGGACAAGGCAGGCTGCATTCCCAACGCCGCCGCTCTGGTCCAGCGATCGACCCGCCCATCAGGCGGGCCACCAACCAAGATACTGTAAAGCGCTTCCGGGTCTCCGGCGATATCGGCGATGTTGGTCGGGCTGGCTGCCATCCCCCGGCCGAACGCCGTCACTCCGGCAAAACCGGCACCAACCGTCTGCAAAAGCGTCCGTCGCCGTATCAGGCCGGATCCGGCGGGCATCTATTTGTCGTACGTGACCAGCGCTTCGAACGGCACATCAAGCCTGTCTCGTCCCTTGAGAAATTCAAGTTCGATCAGCGAGGCTGCCGCCGGCACCTCGGCGCCGACTTTTTTCAGCAAGGCAATTCCGGCCGCCATCGTACCTCCGGTCGCAAGCAGGTCATCAACAACAACCACACGTTGGCCCGGCTGGATCGCATCGGCCTGAATCTCGATCCGGTCGGTACCGTATTCGAGAGCATAGTCGAGACCGACGATTTCTCCCGGCAGCTTGCCGCGCTTGCGCAGCATGATGAACCCGCACCCGAGCTTGAGCGCAAGAGGTGCGGCCAAAATAAAACCCCGGCTTTCCACCCCGGCCAGAACGTCCGGATGGTAGGCGCGAACCAGGTTCGCCAGCCGGCCCATCGCGACCTGCCACGCATCGGCATTCCGCAACAAGGTCGAGATGTCATAAAACAGGATTCCGGGCTTCGGAAAGTCCGGAATGCCGCGTATATGGTCTTTCAGATTCATCGGGTCCGTATAGCCGAGCCGGCGCGGGTGGCAAACCGGCAACGATAAGTGATCCCGGGAGGTTCCTTTTATTGTCGCATTGCCGTAACTGATATGACATTCGTATGCCATCAAACCGCGCTAAGCGGTCCGGCTCAAACAAGCGAGGGGAATTCACAATGAGACGCCGCACTCTGATCGCCGCCGCTCCCGCGACCGCCATGGTCGCCGCCACTGCCCGGGCCGCGACACCGCCTGTCACCATCGACCTCTGGCACGCCATGAGTGGCGCCCTCGGCCAGAAATTGCAGGCAATCGTGGATGCGTTCAACAAGAGCCAGTCTGAAACCCAGATCGCAGCAACCTATAAGGGCTCCTACCCCGAGGTTCTGACCGCGACGATCGCTGCATGGCGGGCTGGCAAGGCGCCCTCGATCACTCAGGTCTTCGATGTCGGCACCGCCGACATGCTTGCAGCCGGCCGCGCCGTGGTCGATGTCTGGAAGCTGTCTGAAATGACCGGCGTTCCGATCGACCCGGCGACCTATATTCCCGCCGTTCGCGGCTATTACAGCCTGAACGACGGCAAGATGGGCGCCGCTCCGTTCAATTCCTCGACCGCGGTGACATGGATCAACGAGGACGCCTTCGAAAAGGCCGGTCTCGACCCACAGAAGACCCCGCTCGCCACCTGGGATGACGTGATCAAGGCTGCCCGGATCATCAAGGCCAAGAACGCTGCGGACATTCCGGTGATGACCTCGTGGCCGAGCTGGGTGCACTTCGAGCAGTTCGCCTCGATTCACGATGTGGAATACGCCTCCCTGGGCGACGGCTTCGGCGGCATGAAGCCGAAACTGATGATCGGCTCGGCCCCCTTCGTGAAGAACCTCGGAACCCTGCTGTCGATGCAAAAGGAAGGGCTGTTCAAATACCAGGGCCGCTTCGGCACGCCGAGCCCGATCTTCTACGCCGGCAAGGCGGCGATGACCTTCGATTCCTCGTCGATTCGCGGCC
>DASVGZ010000082.1:0-2999 GCA_036379275.1 Acidiphilium sp.
AATCGAGCAGCGCCCATGGCGCGTGCTCGCGCGACGACCCGCAGCCGAAATTCTCCTCCGCGATCAGGATCTCCGAGCGCCGGTACTGGTCCCGGTTCAGAACGAAATCCGGGTTCTCGCTGCCATCCTCGCGATAGCGCAACCCGGCGAAGGCATGAACCCCGAGCCCGCTGCGCTTGATCGTTTTCAGAAACCGCGCCGGGATGATCTTGTCGGTATCGACATTCGCCATCCTGAGCGGCGCCGCGACCGCCTCCAGCCTGCCGAAAGCCCGCATCACGCCATCCCCCGCACATCGGTCAGCGTGCCGGCGATCGCCGCCGCCGCCGCCATCGCCGGCGAGAGCAGATGCGTCCGCCCGCCCGGACCCTGCCGTCCCTCGAAATTCCGGTTGCTCGTGCTCGCGCAGCGATCGCCCGGCTTCAGCTTGTCGGGATTCATCCCGAGGCACATCGAGCACCCCGCCTCGCGCCATTCGAACCCGGCGTCGATGAACACCTTCGCCAGCCCCTCGGCCTCGGCCTGTGCCTTCACCAGCCCGGAGCCGGGCACCACCATCGCCCGTACATGAGCCGCCACCCGCTTGCCGCGCACGATCCCGGCGGCGATCCGCAAATCCTCGATCCGCGCATTGGTGCAGGAGCCGATGAACACCGCGTCGATCCTCGTCCCCGCCAGTGCCTGACCGGGTTTCAGATCCATGTAGTCGAGCATCCGCTGCATCTGCGCCCGCCGTCCCGCGTCAGGCTCCGCCGCCGGATCGGGCACATGCCCGGTGATCGGCACCACCGTCTCCGGGCTGGTGCCCCAGGTCACCTGCGGCGCCAGAGTGCCCGCATCGAGAATCACGACCTTGTCGTACTGCGCGCCCTCGTCGGAGACCAGCGTGCGCCAGTGCTCGATCGCCCGGTCCAGTGCCGCGCCCTTCGGCGCGAACGGCCGCCCGCGCACATACTCGAACGTCACATCGTCCGGCGCCACCAGCCCGGCGCGCGCGCCGGCCTCGATCGACATGTTGCAGACGGTCATCCGCCCGGCCATGTCGAGCGCCCTGATCGCCTCGCCGGCATACTCGATCACGTGGCCGGTGCCGCCCGCGGTACCGATCCTGCCGATCACCGCGAGAATGATGTCCTTCGCCGAGCATCCGGCCGGCAGAACCCCGTCGACCCGCACCAGCATATTCTTCGCCGGCTTCTGCAACAGGGTCTGGGTCGCCAGAACATGCTCGACCTCGGACGTGCCGATCCCGAACGCGAGCGCGCCCATCGCACCATGGGTCGAGGTGTGCGAATCCCCGCACACGATCGTCATTCCCGGCAGCGAAAGCCCCTGCTCCGGCCCGATGATGTGAACGATCCCCTGCCGCGCGTCGGTCACCGGAAAATACGGCACCCCGAACTCCGCGACGTTATGCTCCAGCGTCGAGACCTGAAGCGCCGATTCCGGCTCGGCGATCCCCGCCGCCCGGTTCTCGGTCGGCACATTGTGATCGGCGACAGCGATCGTCGCATCGACCCGCCGCACCCGCCGCCCCGCCGTGCGCAGCCCCTCGAACGCCTGCGGCGAGGTCACCTCATGCACGAGATGCCGGTCGATATAGAGAATGCAGGTTCCGTCCGGCATCCGGTCGACGACATGCGCCGCCCAGATCTTGTCGAACAACGTCGCAGCCATGCGCAGCACCTCCAGCATCAGGTGTCAGATCAGGCCAGGGGCACTGTCCAGAACCCCGCCAAAGGCGGAGCCTTTGGAAACCCCAACCTGGTTTCTCGATGAGGGGGCATCAGAGCAAAATCGCGCACGCTCAACCCCCTCATCGAGAAACCAGACATCTGGTTCTAAGGGCTCAGCCCTTAGTAGGGGTTTCAGGGGGCAAAGCCCCCTGACCCTTATCCCGATGCCTCAGGCCGCGGGGTTCTCGCGCGCGGCTTCGGCAATGCGTGCCGACTTGCCGCGGCGGCCGCGCAGATAATAGAGCTTCGCGCGGCGCACATCGCCCCGGCGGGTGACCGCGATCTCGGTGACGTTCGGGGAGTAGAGCGGAAACACGCGCTCCACACCCTCGCCGTAGGAAATCTTCCGCACGGTGAAGCTGGAATTGATGCCCCGGTTCGAACGGGCGATGCACACGCCCTCGAATGCCTGAATGCGGGTGCGTTCGCCTTCCTTGACCCGGACGGACACGCGCAGGTTATCGCCCGGCTTGAAGTCCGGCACGGCGCGGCTTTCGGTCAGCTTGCCGATCTGCTCGGCATCGAGGGTCTGGATCACGTTCATCGGGAAATATCCTTTCGCAGGGTCATTTACGGCCCAGCCGTCCGGCTGGCAATGTATCGCGCCCAGAGATCAGGTCTGCGGGCGCGGGTGATGGTTTCGGCCTCGGCGCGACGCCAGTCGGCGACCGCCCGGTGATGGCCGGAGAGCAGGGTTTCCGGCACTGCCCGGCCGCACCATTCGGCGGGGCGGGTGAAGTGCGGATATTCGAGCAGGGATTCGGCGAAGCTTTCCTCGTCGGCGCTGGCATCCGCCCCCATCACGCCGGGAAGCAGGCGAACCACCGCATCGAGAAGGGCGAGCGCCGCGACCTCCCCGCCCGAGAGCACGTAGTCGCCGATGCTGATTTCCTCGGCATCGTTGGCGTCGAGCACGCGCTGGTCGAATCCCTCGTAGCGGCCGCAGAGCAAGATCGCACCCGGCCCGGCGGCGAGATCGCGCACCCGCGCCTGGGTCAGCGGCGCGCCACGCGGCGTCAGCGCGATCAGTGGCCGTCCCCCGGCAACCGCACTGCCGATCGCGGCGTCGAGCACATCGGGGCGCAGGACCATGCCGGCGCCGCCGCCGAACGGCGTATCGTCCACCGCGCGGTGCCGGCCGAGACCGAAATCGCGGATGTTCACGCAGTCCAGCGCCCAGATATTTTCCCCGAGCGCCCGCCCGGCCAGCGACTGGCCAAGCGGTCCGGGAAACATCTCGGGAAACAGGGTCAGTACGGTGGC
>DASVGZ010000083.1:0-2618 GCA_036379275.1 Acidiphilium sp.
GCGACCGGGGTTCCGGTGCCGTACCGGATCGCACCGCGCCGGCAGGGCGACATCGCCGAATGCTATGCCGATCCGGCGTTGGCCGAACGCCTGCTCGGCTGGCGGGCGACGCGTGACATCGAGGCGATGTGCCGGGATGCCTGGCGCTGGCAGAGACGGATCGCGTTGAGGAATGGTGAGTAGGCATCTCGTTTATCTGATCGGTGAGGACTGGTTTTTCGCCTCGCATTTTCTGGCGCGCGCCCGTGCGGCGCGTGAGGCTGGATGGCGGGTTTCGGTGCTGACCCATGTGGGCGAGGCGGCGGCTGCGCTGCGGGCGGACGGCTTCACGGTGATCGGCGTCGATTTCGTCCGCGCCCGGCTGAACCCGGTGGGGGAAGGCAGGCTGCTCGCCAGTATCGTCCGGCATTATCGCGAGGTGCGGCCCGATCTGGTGCATCATGTGGCGCTCAAGCCGATTTTGCTGGGCAGTGTCGCGGCGCGGCTCGCCGGGGTGAGGGCGGTGGTCAATGCGCCGGTCGGGCAGGGATTCGTGTTTTCGTCGAATTCGGCGAAGGCGCGGCTGCTGCGGCCTTTCGTGCGGGCGGGGTTGCGGGCGACGCTTGGGGCGCGCGGCGCGTTTGCTGTGTTCGAGAACGGCGAGGACCGGGCGGAGATGATCGGATCTGGCGCGGTGGCGGAGGCGCGGGCGGTGCTGATTCCGGGCGCGGGGGTCGATCTCACGCAATTCCGCCCGCATCAGCCGGCTGCCGGGCCGGTGCGGGTGGTGCTCGGCGCGCGAATGCTGCGTGCGAAGGGGGTGATGGAGTTCATCGCCGCCGCGCGGATGCTGAAGGAGCGGGGAGTCGATGCCGAATTCATTCTTGCCGGAGCGCCCGATCCGGGCAATCCGGCCTCGCTGACCGAGGCGGAGTTGCGTGCGGCGCAGGGGGTGAACTGGATCGGCCGGTGCGATGATATGGCCGGCCTGTTCGCTTCCGCGCATATCGCCTGTTTGCCCTCGTATCGTGAGGGGTTACCGAAATTTCTGCTGGAGGCGATGGCCGCGTGCCTGCCCTGTGTGGCGACCGATGTGGTCGGCTGCCGGGATGCCGTGGCGGATGGCGAGACCGGGCTGCTGGTCGCGCCGCGCAATGCCGGGGCGCTGGCGGTGGCGCTCGACCGGCTGATCGGCGATCCGGCACTACGGTCGCGGCTGGGTGCCGAGGGACGGGCGCGGGCGGAGGAAAAATTTTCCGATCCCGTCATTTGCGCACGGACGCTTGAGGTTTATGACCGCGCGATCGGGCGAGAGGGATGACGATGCGGCGATTTCTGGCTTGTCTTGCGATGGCGGGGTGCGTGACGGCGGGTGCTGTCGGCGCGGCCCACGCGGAGACGCGGATCGGTTCGGTTTCGACCGAATTCCGGATTCTCGGCGCGAACAACAAGGTCGTGATCGAGCGGCTGGACGATCCAGAAATCCCGGATGTCGCCTGCTATGCGAGTTTCGCGAAAACCGGCGGGGTGAAGGGCAGCCTGGGCGTGGCGACCGATCCGTCGCGGTTCGCGCTTTCCTGCGTGGCGACCGGACCGGTGACGATTCCGCCGGGGACGCCAGCGAAAAAGCAGATCGCGGCGATCTCCGCCTCGTTCCTGTTCAAGCACTTCAACCTGTACCGGATGGTGGACCCGGACCACAAGGCGCTGGTCTATCTTCTGATCAGCACGAAGATCATTCACGGCTCGCCGGCCAATGCGGTTTCGGCGGTGCCAGTGACAGGCTCCAACTGACAAGACGAGGATTTTGCCATGAGCGATGTTGTCGCGATCGAACGAGCGTTGATTTCGGTGTCCGACAAGACCGGCCTTGCCGAACTCGGCCGGGCGCTCGCGGCGAAAGGGGTGGAGATCCTGTCCACCGGCGGATCGGCGCGGGCGTTGCGGGAGGCCGGCGTTCCGGTGACCGAGGTCGCCGATTACACCGGCTCGCCGGAGATGCTGGACGGGCGGGTGAAGACCCTGGTGCCGAAAATCCATGGCGGCATCCTGGGCCGGCGCGACCTCGACGGTCATCAGGCGCAGATGCGCGAGCACGGGATTCCGCCGATCGATCTCGTCGTGGTCAATCTCTATCCGTTCGAGCGGACGGTCGCGAAAGGCGCCGAATTCGCCGAGTGCATCGAGAATATCGATATCGGCGGGCCGGCGCTGGTCCGTTCGGCGGCGAAGAACCACGATGCGGTCGTTGTGCTGACCGATCCCGCGCAATATGCCGAGCTGATCACGGCGCTGGGCACGGGCGGGACCACGCTGGCGGCGCGCAGGCACTACGCCGCCGCCGCCTATGCCCATACCGCCGCCTATGACGCGGCGATCGCCGCCTGGTTCGATGCGCAGAACGCCGCCGCCGAGGCCGGACCGTACGCCACCGGCCATACGTTTCCGGAGCGGCTCACGATCGCCGGGCTGAAGCGCCAGGGGCTGCGCTATGGCGAGAACCCGCATCAGGCCGCCGCGTTCTATGCGAACGGCGAGCGGCGTGGGGTGGCGACCGCGCGGCAGGTGCAGGGCAAGGAGTTGTCCTACAACAACATCAACGATACCGATGCCGCCTATGAATGCGTCGCCGAGTTCGA
>DASVGZ010000084.1:0-3730 GCA_036379275.1 Acidiphilium sp.
GGCGCATGGATTTGTCGTGCAGGGTCCGTCCGCCGAGCAGAAGCACGGTCGGCTCGCCCGAGCGCAGCGCGTCCACCGCTCCGGCGATCGCGTCGTCCCCCGGCATCGGTCGTGCCGGCACGGGTTGCTTTTCGCCGACCATGCCGCCTTCGGTCCAGGCTGTGTCGGCCGGCAGGATCAGGGTGGCGATCGTTCCGCCTTGCGCCGCCGCGATCGCTTCGGCTGCGTCGCGCCCTACGGTCGCAGCGCTCCGCGCGGTGCGTACAAAACCCGAGACCGGTTTTGCCCAGCCCTCGGTATCGGCGGTCAGCGGCGCATCCAGAGGCCGGTGATAAGTCGCCTGATCGCCGACGATGTTCAGGATTCCCGAACGTGCCCGCCGCGCGTTGTGCAGATTGGCCAACCCGTTCGAAAGCCCCGGTCCGCAATGAAGCAAGGTTGCCGCCGGCCGCCCGGTCACCCGCCAGTAACCGTCCGCCGCTCCGGTGGCGACAGTCTCATCCAGGCACAGAACGCAGTTGAGGCCCGGAATCCGGTCGAGCGCCGCGACGAAATGCATCTCACTCGTGCCCGGGTTGGCGAACACCGTGTCGATACCGCACGCGACCAGCGTATGCACCAGGCTTTCCGCGCCATTCATCAGTCAGTCTCCCTCGGCCCTGTCGATTTCGGTCGCCATTCCTGCCTTGTCTCGCCGCGTCCGGCAAGGACAGGTCAGGCCAGCGTTATCGCATCGCCAGATGTTCGTCGTGCGGTGCGATGATGAAACAGGAGCGATGATGATGGGAGAGGAGGGTGCAGGTCCGCTGTGCGTCCGTCTTGTCGAGTCCGGCGAGTTGGGCCCGCCAGAGATGGCGATGGTGCACGACGATCCTGCTCACCCGGGCCACTCCGACATGCCGTTCGCCATGCACCAGAATCGCCTGGCGCTCTGCATCCGCATAGCTGCCATAGGCGCCGATCTGGGCTGTCCAGCCGGGGATCATGTCCTGGGTCACATGGCCGGAATGCTGGACCAGATGATGCACCGCCGGGCGGCGTTGCCGCATCGCGACCAGATCACGCCGTACCGTGTTCCGGCGGGACGGCGCGGTGCGAGCTTCCGGTTTGGCATCAGGGATCGTATTTCTGGCCACGATGACAGGAACGGACTGCACGCCCTCCGCCGCGAAGCCGGCGTCGAGCAGTTTTGTCATGGTCCGGTAGGCCACGCTCCAGGACGGAGAATGAAGTTCGACCCCGACCAGAAGATGCCCCCCCCGCACGGCCGCGGTTACCAGGTTGAACCGGGCGAGGTCGGTAAAACCGGTCTTCATCCCGATCGTGCCGGGATAGAGCTTCAGCATTCCGTCGATATTGTTGATGGTCCTGCCTTCGAAGTTGAAGCTGCGGATCGAGAACAGGTAGCGGTATTGCGGGTAGGTCAGCAGAATGTGACGGGTCAGGATCGCCATGTCGTAGGCGTCGGTCACCTGCCCCGGATTGGGCAGGCCTGACGGATTGTAGAATTGAGTGCGGCGCATCCCGAGTGCACGGGCGTGCGCGGTCATCTCGGCTGCTACGCGGGAGATGCTGCCGCCGCCGAGATACTGGCCGAGCGCGGTCGCGGCATCATTGGCCGACATCGTGGTCATCCCGAGCATCGCCTGACGCACGGTGATGGTCTGGCCGGGCACCAGATTGAGCTTCACGGGCTGCACGCGGGTTGCTTCGGCGCTCACCGGAAGCGGGGTATCAAGATTTAGACGCCCGGCGCGCAACTGCTGGAAAGCGAGGTCGAGCGTCATCAGCTTGGTCAGGCTGGCCGGATAGCGCTCGGTCTGAGCGCCGTGTTCGGACAGTACCTGCCCGGTCGCGACATCCATCACGATCCAGTCGATGCCGGGAGAGACCGGCCCGGACGTGATACCTTGTGCCAAAGCTCCGGGGGAAACCACCATCGCGCCGACGGCGGTCATGCCGATCGCCGCCACGAGCATCGAAACTCGCCTGCTCCTGGCAGCAACCCAGGCATGCACCGCGCCAAACCGCATCCCACAACCCCCAGAACGTGAACGAAGCCTGACATCGGGGATAGGCCAAACCTCCCGGACCTGTCCAGCGAAAACAACAAGAATTAATAAAAAACCCAAAGGGTTAACGAATTATGTTACGAAACCCGCTGCCTTTTTTGGCTGGAATCCTTGCCGGTTTACGAGCGGATTCGCCGGAAATTCACCGCTTATCGATATTGTGCGGCGCACAAAAAACATTTGACTTCAGGCGCGGGAGCTCATAAATCGCTCATGCTGCACTGCGGTATGAGTGATGCAGCCGGATATCGAGGCGGTCATGTTGGCAATGTTTTGCGACGGACGCGCCGACCGGCCGGGCTGTGGTGGGCCCGATCGGACCCGCAACCGAAGCAAACGACCGAAACAAAAGGATGCCTGAAATGACTGTCAAGACAAAGACGACCGAAACCGTTGAGCAGATTGCCGCCGCTGCCGTGCGCGATGGCCAGGATTATGTGGCGGCCGGGTTCGAGAAGACCCTGGCCTCGGTGAAGGAAGGCATGGAAAACGCCGCGCGCGGCTTCGAGGCCCAGCAGGCAAAAGTGAAGGAAGGGGTCGCAAAGGCGATGAAGACGACAGAAGAGCTGGTGGCATTCGGCCAGGGCAATGTCGAGGCTTTCGTAAAGGCCGGACAGATTTTCGCGGCCGGCCTTCAGGATCTGTCCCGCCAGGCCGCGGCCAACACCCAGTCGACCGTCGAGGAGACGGTTTCCACCGCCCGGGCGCTGTCCGGCGTGAAGTCGGTGAAGGAAGCTGTCGATCTTCAGACCGGCTTTGCCCGTTCGCTTCTGGAAAAGACGATTGCCGAGACCGGCAAGTTGACCGACGCCTCGCTCAAGCTGACCGAGCAGAGCATCGCGCCGATCACCGCGCGCGTGACCCTCGCGGTCGAGAAGTTCGGCGCCGCGCTCTGATCGCACGTCTCACGTGAGACGACTGGCGGGCGAGTCCTTCGGGACTCGCCCGTTTTCGTTGGCGGTTTTCCGGGGCGATGGCATGATCCGCCTTCACCATCGTCAACCGGTAATTTCGTGACCCTGCGATCACCGATCGAAACCGCGCGCCTCGTCATCGCTCCGCTCGCCGAAGCTGACGCGACCGAACTTTCCGCAATCACCGATCATCCCGACATCATCCGCCGGGTCCATTTTCTCGCGGCCCCCTTCGATGCCGACCGGGCGAGGGCGCTGATCGTCTCCGATCCGGGGTTCAACGGCATGAGGCGCGTCGCCGATGGCCGTCTGGTCGGGGTCGCCGGCGCGCACGACCGGGGCAATGCGGTCGAGATCGGTTACTGGGTCGGGCCGGCATGGCAGCGTCGTGGCTATGCGCGCGAGGCGATCGTGGCCCTGCTCGGCGAGTTGCGGGGCAGGCCGGTCTATGCCGAATGCGATCCGGCCAACACGGTTTCCTGGAGATTTCTGGTCTCGCTGGGGTTCGCGCCGGGTGGCGAACCCGGGAGACGGCCCGGACGGGAAATCCTGCGCCATGCCGGACCGTCCCGGTCCGATTACGCTGGCCTTCCTGGATCAACCGGCCTATAAGGCCGATACGGCGCTTTTCGGTTCTGGTTGCTGCGTGCCCTTGTGCGAGCTTCGCATTCGACACCTCCCCAAGTTGAAGAGTTTCCTGGCTCACACAGTGTGGGTCGCCGTTGTTGGAGAGATGTTATGGCG
>DASVGZ010000085.1:0-2328 GCA_036379275.1 Acidiphilium sp.
AACCTTGCCGGGCATCTGCGCGGTCAAGGTGTTCGCCGGATCGTCGACCGGCAACCTTCTGGTCGAGGACGATGAGTCGATCGAACGGGTGATGCGGTCGGGGCGGCGACGGATCGCGTTCCATTCCGAGGACGAATACCGCTTGCAGGAACGGCGGAAGCTGTTTTCCGTCGGCCAGCCCTATGCAACTCATGCCGAGTGGCGCGACCCGGAATGCGCGGCGCTGGGGACGCGGCGGATCATGGCGCTCGCGCGCAAGACCGGCCGTGCGGCGCATATCCTTCACGTCTCGACCGCCGGGGAGTTCGGCTATCTGCGGGATTTTCGCGATGTCGCGAGCGTGGAGGTTCTGGTCAATCATCTGACCCAGGTCGCGCCCGACGCCTATGACCGGTTGGGCGCCTATGCGGTGATGAACCCGCCGATCCGCGATTCGCGCCATGTCGAGGCGGCATGGCGGGCGATTGCCGACGGGCTGGTCGATACGATCGGGTCGGATCATGCGCCGCACCCGCGTTCGGCGAAGGAAAAACCGTGGCCGGAAATGGCGGCCGGGTTGACCGGCGTGCAGACGCTGGTGCCGGTGATGCTCGATCAGGTGGCGCGAGGCAGGGTTTCGCTGAGCCGGCTGGTGGACCTGATGGCGGCAGGGCCGGCGCGGATTTACGGCGCGGTGGCCAAGGGACGGATCGCCGCGGGATATGACGCCGATTTCACCATCGTCGATCTGAAGCGGCAGCGGATGATCGAAAAGTCATGGCTCGCCACGCCGTGCGGCTGGTCGCCCTTTGCCGGCGAGCGCGTGACCGGCTGGCCGGTAATGACGATCGTGCGCGGGTCGGTCGTGATGCGCGACGACGAGGTTCTGTCCCGGCCGGTGGGCCGGCCGGTGATGTTCAGAAGTTAGGCAGCCGCCGATTTCTTCCGGTCGAGCAGGCGATGCGAGGCTTCGGCGATGTCGGCCTCGCTCGCGCAGTAGGAGAACCTGACGAAATCGCCGCCGCGCGCCGTGTCGAAATCGTGACCAGGTGTCGCCGAGATGTGCAGGCCGGAGAGAAGATCCCGGCAAAATTCCGAACTGTCCTGCCCGGTGTGGGAGATGTCGGCGTAGAGGTAGAAAGCGCCGTCGGCGGGTGAAAGCCTGGTGAAGCCGGCACGCGGCAGGGCATCGAGCAGAAGCGCGCGGGAGCGCGTGTAGGCGCTGCGCCGCGCACTGAGTTCGGCGTGACAGTCGAACGCGGCGATCGCCGCAACCTGCGAAATGTGCGGCGCGCAGATGAACATGTTCTGGGCGAGGCATTCGACCGGGCGGATCAGGTCTTCCGGCAGGACCATCCAGCCGACACGCCAGCCGGTCATCGAGAAATATTTTGAAAACGAGTTGATCGCGATCGCCGAAGGGCTGAAGCTGGCAACCGTGACCGCCGGTTTACCATAGGTCAGGCCATGATAGATTTCGTCGCTGATCAGGCGGATGCCCTGTTCGTGACAGTAGCGCGCGATGGCGGCGAGATCGTCCGGGGCAAGCATCGAGCCGGTCGGGTTCCCCGGCGATGCGATCAGCAGCCCGTCCGGTTTCGGGTCGAGCGCCTCGATCATCCCGAGGGTCGGCTGAAATCCGGTTGCCTCGGTTGCCGGAAGCAGGACCGGCTTGAGCCCGAGCGCGGTCATGATGTTGAGATAGGGCGGGTAGCAGGGCCTGGTCAGGGCGATCGTGTCGCCGGGATTGAACGCGGCGAGGAAGGCCAGCGGGAAACCGGCCGAGGCTCCCGCGACCACGGCGATCCGCGCGGCCGGTAGATCGAGACTGTACCAGTCGGCATAATGGGCTGCGATGCGCGAGCGGAGGCGCGGAAGACCGAAGGCCTCCGTATAGCCCAGCGCGTTGTCGCCAGCCATTGCGGCGGTAACCGCCTGGCGCACGCCTTCGGGAGCACCCAGCCCCGGCTGGCCGACTTCCATGCGGATGACGCGGTGGTTGGCCGCGCGGGGCGACGCGGCGAGGGCATTCGCGGCGGCGACCACATCCATCACCAGAAATGAGGGAACGTGAGAGCCTGCGCCGGTTTTCAGGGCCATGATCGGGGTTCCGGGATGCTCAGCGGGAACCGACGGCGAGGCCGAAACCTCGTGGATCGGTGGCTCCGGCACAGGTCTTCGGTGCGCCGGGCATCAGGCCATGGCAGGCGATGACATTGGCGCGTCCCGGTGCGGGCACGGGCGTCGGCATCGGCTCGGTCGAATGCAGGGCATTGAAGAGGCTGGCGGCAACCGCCATCGGTGCGCCCTGCTGGCCGGAACCGGTGGCGATCGCACGGAATTCGCCGT
>DASVGZ010000086.1:0-4558 GCA_036379275.1 Acidiphilium sp.
AACCTCGATCGCCGCCGCCATCGCGCGCAGGGTGATGCCGCGCTCGGCCCGCAATGCCCGCAGTCGTGCCCCGAACGGAGTCACGCCCCCATCCTCACGCCCCTATTCACGCCCGTATCCGGCGCAGAAGGACCAGAAGAGCGCCCTGATTGGCCGCGTGCGGGTGGCAGACCGCGAGGATCATCGGCCGCAGGCCGGGCTCGTTCAGCCAGAGCGGAACCTCGCGCCGCAGCACGCCGGTTTCGCCGCCGCTCCGCCGGCCGTGGCCGGTGACGATCTCGACGCAGCGCAGCCCCTGTCCGGCCGCCCCGGCGACCAGTGCTGAAACCGCCAGATGGGCGTTCGCCACGGTCATTCCGTGCAGATCGAGCTTGCGGTCCGGCGCGATCCGGCCGGTGCGAAACCGCGTCCAGGTCGCGCGGTCGAGCCCCGGCGGCGCGGCACCGATGGCAACCGGCGGACGTGCCGCCCTGACCCGGACGCGAGCGACCGGTGGCGGAAGCGATGGCGCGGGCTCATGCGGCCCGGGTGATGGTGACGGCGCATCCACGACGACCGGCAGCGCGGTTGCGCCGGAAAGCGGCTTCACCCCGCGCAGATAGCGCGCCCACAGCTCAAGTTCGGCCTCCGGGATCGGCTTACGGAGCCGCGCCATCTCCGCTGCTCCCGTCCGCCCCGACCAGCACGATATGCAGCCGGCGCGGGCCATGGGCACCGAGTTCCAGCGTGCGTTCGATATCCGCCGAGCGCGACGGGCCGGTCACCAGCATCACGTTGCGCGGCATTCCGCCTTCGGCGCGCAGCCGGTCGAACGCATCCTCATAGGGGCCGACGATCCGCTCCGCGTCGAGCACGACGATTTCGGTGTCCGGCAGAAGGTTGAGCGTGGTCGGGGTTGCCGCGCCGGAAGGCAGCATCAGCGTGCCGGTTTCGGCGACGCCGGCGAAACCTTCCTGAACCGACACCATGTCGGATGGCTCCGCCCGGCCGTAGCGGATTTCGAGCAGCGGTTCGGCTGCCCAGCCGACCGTCTGCAACGCAGGATCGGGAGCGGCGACGATCTGCATCGGCAGGTTCTGCGCGCGCAGATAGGCGGCGATCGCGCCGGGCAGGTCGCGCCGGTCGGCGATCCGCTCGACCGTGGCATATTCCCGTGTCGCGTTGGCGGTGAACAGCTCGATCAGGCCCTCGTGGTCCCGGTTGACCCGTTCGGGGATGATCTGGCGTGGATGTGCGGCGAGGCGGGAGCGCAGCATCGCTGCCTGATCCTCGGGCAGGGCATCGCGCCTGAGGCCGCGCCGGATCGAGGCGAGGATCGCTTCCCGCCGGCCCTGATTCATGTCACTCATCGTTTGCGCTGCTCCCGGGCATAGCGGGCGAAGAAGGTTTCGCCTTCGGGCGAGGGCATGTCGCGCTCGGCCGTCCAGGCGCCGGCGAGTGGCAGCCGGGTGAAATAACCGCGTCTTCGCCCGACAAGGCCGAGCCCCCAGGCTGCGACGCGCGTCGCCACGCGATAGAGTCCCGGCCGCCGGACGGCATAGCCCCAGACCCCGAGCCCGGTGCGCGCGGTCGCCGGAATCAGATGGCGCTCGAACTCACGCTCCCGCCAGTGCCGCATCATGCCGGTAAGCGGAATTTTCATCGGGCAGACGCTTTCGCATTTGCCGCAGAAGGTCGAGGCGTTGGGCAGAAGATGCGCCTGCTCGATGCCGAACAGCGCCGGGGTGAGCACGCTGCCCATCGGTCCCGAATACATCGAGCCGTAGGCGTGGCCGCCGACGGTGAGATAGACCGGGCAGTGGTTCATGCAGGCCGAGCAGCGGATGCAGCGCAGCATGTCCTGAAATTCGGTGCCGACCATGTTGGAGCGGCCGTTGTCGAGCAGGACGACATGATATTCGCCCGGCCCGTCGAGGTCGCCCGCAAGCTTCGGACCAGTGGAAAACGTGGTGTAGACCGAGAATTCCTGACCGGTCGCCGAGCGGGCGAGCAGGCGCAGCAGCGACAGAGTATCCTCGACCGTGGGCACCAGTTTTTCGAGGCTCGCCAGCACGATATGCACGCGCGGCAGGGTCTGGGTCAGGTCGCCGTTGCCCTCGTTGGTGACGATCACCGAACTTCCGGTTTCGGCGATCAGGAAATTCGCCCCGGTGATGCCGACATCGGCGGCCACGAATTTTTCCCGCAGCACGGCGCGCGCCTCGGCCTGAATGTCGCGCTTTTCGGCGAACACGCGGTCGGCGGGCAGGTGGGTGTGCGAGGCGAGAAAGGTTTTCTCCCAGTCCTCGCGGTTGAGGTGGAAGGCCGGTCCGATGATGTGGCTCGGCGCCTCATGGCGAAGCTGAAGGATGTATTCGCCGAGATCGGTCTCGACCGGGGTGATCCCCTGGTCTTCGAGAAATTCGTTGAGGCCGATTTCCTCGGAGACCATCGACTTGCCTTTGGTGGCCGTTCTGGCACCCGCCTTGCGGCAGATGTCGAGCACGGCGGCGCGGGCATCCTCGGGCGTGCGGCACCAGTGAACCACGCCGCCTCGCGCTTCGACCTGCGAGGCATAGTGTTCGAGATAGAAATCGAGATGGGCGAGAGTATGGTTCTTGATGCCCTTGCCGGTCTCGCGGAGCGATTCAAACTCGGGCAGCCGTGCGACGGCGGCGGCCCTGACCGCGGCGAACGGCTTGCGCGACCGGGCCAGCGCCTTTTGCAGCCCCGGATCGTCGATCGCGTGGCGGGCGTTTTCCTTGAAGGCTGGGCTGGTGTTCTGCATCGGCTACTCCGGATCACGGCCGGAGTGTAATGCGCATGGCCGGCGAAGGGAATGCGGGAACCGGACGGTCCGGGGGCGACCGGATTATTTCCGACATCAAAAAAAATGGCGACGCTCGCGCGCCGCCAAGTTTAGGGAGGAAACGTCCAAGAAAGCAAACAAGCGAACAAGTCGCTGTTGCCCGTCCTATATAGCTGCGCCGCCCGTTCGGTGCAAGAACTTTTTTGCAGTGCAGCATCGCGCGCCGTGCGCGGTTGTATCCCGTTAAACGCAGAGGTTTTGTGATTTGTGACAGAATTTCTGCCAAAAAATTACTCACAATTAACATTGTGGACCGATACTCCTGGCCATGCCGGGGAAAGGTCATCGCGCTCTCGCGCTGCTTGCCATGCTGTGGCTGGTCTCTGGCGGAATCGCCCGGGCGCTGCCGACCGGCATCGTGCCACCTTCGGTGCCGGTGGCCGATCCGTCCACGCTTTGCGCCGCCGCCATCGGCATGGCGCAGCGCGTCGTGAACACGCCGCCCGGCCTGCTTGCCGCGATCGCCACGGTCGAGAGCGGTCGGCGCGACCCCGCGACCGGGCGCATCGAGCCCTGGCCCTGGACCATCGATGCCGATGGAACCGGGCATTTCTACCCGACCGAGGCGGAAGCGGTCGCGGCGGCTTCGGCATTTCAGGCACGCGGCGTCGCCTCGCTCGATGTCGGCTGTATGCAGATCAATCTCCAGCAGCATCCGGGCGCTTTCACGAGCCTTGCACAGGCGTTCGATCCGGCGGCGAACGCGCTGTACGGCGCCGGGTTCCTGAACCGCCTGAAAACCCGCACCGGCGGCTGGGCGCCGGCGGTCGCCGCCTACCATTCGCAAACCCCCGCGCTCGGCCTGCCCTATGAGCAGAAAGTGCTGGCGATGTGGCAGGGCGGCGGCGCGTCTCCGGCCTTCATCCAGGCGGTTTCCGCCGTGCCGGCGATTCCCGGAAAGCCGCCTTCGCCGAAGGCAGGCAAATCCGCCGCACTGTCGGTCGTGGCCGGGCTTCGCCATTACGGCGCCGGCGGCTTCCAGTTCGCCGCCCTGCACGGCGTCGGGCGGATCATCCCGCTCAGGGTTTCGGCCAGGATATCAGGATCGACGATGCCGGGGTCGGCTTCGGGAGTCGTCCCGCCCGGCGGGGGCGGGATGCCGGGTCGTGGTCTCGCCGCCTACCGCGCCACGCCGATTCCGATCAGCGGGGCGCGGTAACCGGGTGCGGTCAGGAGAGCAGCGGCCCCCAGGACGGGTCGTCGGCGTTGGTCGGCGTCGGGGTGATGCGCTCGTTGAACCCGTCGACGCCGATGGTGGTCAGATGGGATACGTTGCCGACATGCAGCGGCGTCTGGCGATAGAACATGATCACCCGGCCGTTCGGGCAGAACGTGGCGCCTTCTTCCAGATACCCCTGTGACAGGATGCGCTCGCCCGAACCGTCCGGCTTCATCACGCCGATGCTGAACCCGCCCGAGCCAAGCCGCGTATAGGCGATCGCGTCGCCGGTCGGCGACCAGTCGGGCTCGGCATAGCGGCCGTTGCCGTAAGAAATCCGCTGCACGTTCGAGCCGTCCGCGCCCATGACGAACAGTTGCTGGTCGCCCGGGCCGTCGCGGTCGGAATTGAACACGATCTTCGAGCCGTCCGGGCTGAAGCACGGGGTCACGTTGATCGAGTTCGCATCGGTCAGCGGGGTCGAGCGCCGGCTGCCCAGATCGTAGCGCACGATCATCGCACCGCCGCCCTTGGCAACCGACAGAAGAAGC
>DASVGZ010000087.1:0-6239 GCA_036379275.1 Acidiphilium sp.
TCACGGCGATCGACTCGCTGACCTTTGTGGTGACCCTGCCGGAGCAAAAAGCCGACCTGGTTCTCGCCTCGCGCAGCTTCGTGCCGTCCGAGATGGATGTCCGGTCCGAGGACCGGCGGCATCTCGGCCTCGATGTCGCCAGGCTTTCGGTCGAAAAGGCCGGCACGGTCCAGGCACTTCGGCTCGACGATGCGGCTTTCGCCGAAGGCTGGCACGCGAGTGAGGGCTCGCATCGCTGGACCGACGGCAAGGCAATGATCCCGGCGGCTCTGCTCGGCGATGCCGATGCGCTGATCGTCCGGTTGCAGGCCTTGACCGCCTATCCGGCCGGGGAAAACCGCGAGGATTACAGCCAGCCGGGCTTCGGCGCGGTGCCGGACCGGGTGGTGCGCAAAAGCCTGTCCCGCGTCCATTCGGCCCGGATCGGCTGATCGGAAAGCGTCCCGAAAACACGACTGAAAAAGGCGGCCGGGGTCTTTCCCGGCCGTTTTTCGTGGCAACTACGTGACCAGACTGGTGAACCCGTTGGTGATCGGGTAGCGCCTGTCCCGGCCGAAGGCGCGGGCGGTGATCTTTACCCCCGGCGGGGCCTGCCGGCGCTTGTATTCCGCGCGATCCAGCAGCCGCCACACCCGCGCCACCAGCGCCCTGTCGTGCCCGGCGGCGACCAGATCGTCGATCGCGGCGTCGCCCTCGATCAGCCCGGCAAGAATCGTATCCAGAACCTCGTAGGGCGGCAAACTGTCCTGATCGGTCTGGTTGTCCCGCAATTCGGCGGTCGGCGGCTTGGCGATCACCCGCTCCGGCATTACCGCACCATCCGGCCCGCGCACACCGGCCGGGCGATTCGCGTTGCGCCAGCGCGACAGGGCGAACACGGTTGTCTTGTAGACATCCTTGAGCACCGAATAGCCGCCGCACATGTCGCCGTACAGCGTTGCGTAGCCAACCGACATTTCGGATTTGTTGCCGGTGGTCAGCACCATCGCGCCCAGCTTGTTCGACAGCGCCATCAAAATCAGCCCCCGCGCGCGGGACTGGATGTTCTCCTCGGCGATGTCGGGCGCGCGGCCCTCGAACAGCGGGGCGAGCCCGGCCTCGAACGCCGCCGTCGCCGCGCCGATCGGCACGGTATCGCAGCGTATGCCGAGCAGGCGGGCGCATTCGGCGGCATCCTCAAGGCTGTGCGCGCTGGTATAGCGGCTCGGCATCATCACCGTGCGGACCCGCTCGGCCCCCAGCGCATCGACCGCGACGGCGGCGGATAACGCGCTGTCGATCCCGCCGGACAGGCCGAGAATCACCCCAGGAAATCCGTTCTTGTTCACATAGTCGGCCAGCCCCATCACCATCGAGCGGTAGATCAGGTCGAGCCGGTCGGGCTCCGGCGGCAAGGGATGCGGGGCGCAGACCAGGCCGGTATTGGTGCGCCGCCATTCGGTCAGGGCGAGCGCTTCCGCGAAATGCGGTATCCGCAATGCGAGCGAGCGGTCGGCATTCAGCACGAACGACGCGCCGTCGAACACGATCTCGTCCTGCCCGCCGGTGAGGGCCGCGAAAATGAACGGCAGGCCGGTCTCGACCACGCGGTTCAGCCCGAGCTGAAGCCGCTGGCCCTGCTTGCCGTCCTCGAACGGCGAACCGTTGATCGAGATCAGGATTTCCGCGCCGGTCTCGGCGAGGGTTTCGGACACCGAGGACAGCCACCAGTCCTCGCAGATCATCAGGCCGAGCCGGAAGCCGCGAAACGCGACCGGGCCGGGCGCGGGGCCGGGCGCGAAAACGCGCTTTTCGTCGAACACACCGTAATTCGGCAATTCGTGCTTGGCGCGCCGGGCGACGATCGCCCCGCCATCCATCACGAAGGCCGCATTGTGCAGCGCCCCGTTGGCCCGCCACGGCAGCCCGGCGATAATGCCCGGTCCGCCATCCGCGGTATCGGCGGCGAGGGCTTCGGCCGCCGCCTCGCAGGCGGCGACGAAGGCGGGTTTCAGCACCAGATCTTCCGGCGGATACCCGGCGATGCCGAGTTCCGGGGTGACCAGAAGATCGGCGCCGAGCCGTGCGGCCTCGGCGCGGGCGGCGCGAATCGCGGCCAGATTTTTGTCGATCGCGCCGACCGAAAGGTCGAGCTGGGCGATCGCGAGTTTCAGCGTATCGGTCATGGCGGCATGATAGCCGGGTTCCCGCCAAACGCCATTCCGGTCTCTTTTTCCTGCCTTGTTTTGGCCGCAACCCGCCGTTAGATGCGGTTTTACCCGTGAGGCACGATTCCGTGATGGATCGCTCAGGGTAAAAAAGACTTCACCGACTATAACGGAGACTCCCTAATGACGTTCCGCACGCTCCTCGGCGCGACAATTCCCGCGCTCGCCCTGACCTTCGCCATCGGCACCGCGCACGCCCAGAGCACCACCGCCGCTCCGGCCGCTCCTGCCGTCACGACCGCGCAGACCACGACCGCCCCGGCCACCAAGGCGGTCAAGAAGAAGGAAAAGAAGACTGAAGCCCGCGAGCACCATGTGAAACTGCCCGGCTACAAGACCGAAGCCGAGGCAAAGTCCGCCTGCGGCGCCGACGGCGTTGTCTGGCACGCGACCGGCAGCAAGGCGTTCCACGGTCCGAAGTCGAAGTATTTCGGCAAGACCAAGCATGGCGCCTATGTGTGCGAGAAGGCTGCCCTGGCCGACCATCTGCACGAAGCAAAGAACTGATATCGCCAGAAACTGATATCGTTTGACTCGCGGCCGGAATTGAATGTTGATTACCGCTCGTTGATTCCGGTCGCGGGTTCATCCGGACCCGCCATAACGAAGGAGGCGGGGATGGGCTTGTTCGACGAAATTTCCGGCGCGGTCGGCGATGCGCTCGGCGGTGGCCAGGGCAGCGGCGCGGGCGGCATGGCCGGCCAGTTGATGGGCGCGCTTCAGGAAAACGGCATTTCCGGCATTTCCGGTCTGGCGCAGCAATTCGAGCAGAACGGTCTCGGCGGGCATATCGCGTCCTGGATCGGCAATGGCGACAACCTGCCGGTTTCGGCGGACCAGATCCAGCAGGCGCTGGGCAGCCCGATGGTCGCCTCGATCGCGCAAAAACTTGGAATCGATCCGCAGGCGGCGGCGCAGCTCATCGCGAAGCATCTGCCAGCCGCCGTCGATGCGGCAACGCCGGACGGCACCGCCCAGGGAGCGTCGTAGACGATGGCCGGTTTCAGAATTCTCGGCATCTGCGGTAGCCTGCGCAAGGCATCGTTCAATCTCGCGGCGCTGCGCGCGGCGGCGGACCTGGTCCCCGACGGGGTAACGCTCGACATCGCAACACTCAACGCGATTTCGCCGTTCAGCCAGGATGTTCTGGCCAATGGCGTGCCGGCGCCGGTCAGCGAGTTGGCCAGTCGGATCGCCGGGGCGGACGCGGTGCTGATCGCGACGCCCGAGTATAACTATTCGATTCCGGGCGTTCTGAAGAACGCGATCGACTGGGTGTCGCGCTGCGATCCGCAGCCGTTTCGCGACAAGGCGGTGGCGATCATGGGCGCGAGCCCCGGCATGATCGGCACCGCGCGCGCACAATACGATTTGCGCAAGGTCTTCGTGTTTCTCGACGCCCACGTGATGAACCGGCCGGAGATCATGATCGCCTCGGCCAGTCAGCGTTTCGACGCCAGTGGTACGCTGACCGACGCGGCGACCCGCCAGCTCATCGGCCAGCAAATCGCGGCACTGCGGGACTGGGTAATCCGCCTGAAAGTCTAGCGCCGTAACAGCCTGAACGCGCTGCCGGTGGGGCCGAGGCCCTGCCGGTAAGCGAGGTGGATCCAGAGCATCGCCAGCGGTTCGAGCCAGCGCGCGGTGCTCAGCGCGCCGGTATCGACCACCTCGAAGCTGAGTTCGGAGGCCAGGGTTGCGACTGTCGCTTTCGCTGCGTCATCGTCGCCAGCGATGAACATGCTCGCGGCCTCGGCGCCGAAGCGGGGATTGCCGAAATTTCCCGCGCCCGTGGTGTTGAAGGCTTTCACCACCTTGCCGCCGCTCGCCCATTGCGCAACCAGTTCGGCGCCGGAACTGTCGGTGCCGACCGAAAGGCCGGAGAGATCGGAGCGGAGCGGATTGGTGCAGTCGATGACGATTTTTCCCGCAAGGTTGCCACAGGCACGGATCGCGTCCCCGGTTGCCGGCCATGGGGTGCATAGGGCGACGACTTCCAGGCCGGAAACCGCTTCGGCGAGACTGGCGGCGCGGGCGCCGGTGGAGTTCAAAAGGCTGACGAGTTTCGGGCTGTTCGGGTCGCGCACGCCGAACACGATCTCGTGCCCTTTGGCGGCCCAGAGCGTGCCGAGCGCCGCGCCGACATTGCCTGCACCGATAACCGCGATCTTCATGGAAACCTCCCCGTGTTGTGGGTGATGAGGGTTCCGATATCGGGATGACGGAGGAAAATCGCCAGAGCAAAAAAATCGCCCGAACCGGGCTTCGATTCGGGCGACCTGACAGACTGTTTGTGTTTGGCGCGGCGATCCCAGCGGTCCAGCTTCTGCGCGCGTTCGGCACGGGATTTCGTGCGTTTTGCGCGGTAGAGCGGATTGGTCAGGAGGTCGCGCGCCATCGGATTGCGCTTCTGCGCCATGGCGGTCTCCTTTTTACGCAAGGCGCCATTCTATCACGAAGCCGGTGAAGAGCGAAGCTATTTGCGGTGGCGGAGCAGAAACTCGCGGCCGATCTTGACGCGAGGCTCGCCGTCATAGGCGACGATGTCGGCGGTCGCATAGGTTTCCGGCCAGTGCTCGGGGATGAAGCTGCCGGTGCCGACCAGATCGATCGGCGCATGGGCGTCGGCCATCACGCTGCATTTCTCGACGCCGAAGCCCGAAGACACCACGATCCGCACCCGGATGAACCCGGCCTCGTCCAAGGCCTCACGCATTTTCCAGATGGCGGCGGCGGAAACCCCGGTGCCGATCAGCGTGTGCAACTCGCTCTGGCTGCGGTAGCGGCGGATCGCGCCCGGCGCATGGCGTTCCAGCACCGCGTAGCTCTCCTGCGGGTCGAGCCCTTCCATGAACCTGCCGCCATGGGTGTCGAGCCGCACCGCGAGTCGCCCGGCCTCGGCCAGATCGGGGAAGCGTTGGCAGACCGCGAGCGCATCGGTGACTTCCCGGCCGAAATAGTCGGTCAGCACGGTGATGTCGTCATCCGGGAAGGTTTCGCGGAACATCTCGGCGGCCCGCACGGTCGAGCCGGCGTAGCCGATCAGCCCGTGCGGCATGGTGCCGTAGCCGCGCGGCGCGCCGAAATAATGCGCTGTGGCATCGTTGGCATTGCCGATGAAGCCGCGCGCGCCCTCGGCCTGCGCCGCGCGCGAGCCGACCGAGGCGGCGTAGGCCATCATCTCCTGCATTTCGGCCCCCGCGCAGTGCCGCGCCTCCATCGCGAGAAACGCGGATTTCGGCAGGGCGGCGCACATCTGATAGGCGTTATGGGCGGCGACGCAGGCCGGGCCGAGCTTTTGCAGCAGGATGGTTTCGAGATCGACCAGCAGCAGAAAACTGCCGGTGATATAAACCAGCGGTTCGCCGGCGCCGACCCACGAGCCTTCCGGGTTCGGCAGTTCGATTTCGATGGTCTCGCCGCGCGCGTCGGCAACCTCGTTCAGCCAGCGCAGCATCAGTGTCGGCGCGGAAACCACCGGGCGGCGCAGGAACAGCGCGTAGGTAACCCGGTTGTCGCCGAACCGGGCGATGATCGCCTTGGTGCGGTTGAAATAGGTGTCGGTCCGCGCGGCGATCGCGGCGTCGAGGTCAGAAGCCCGCTCGGCCGTACGCCGCCGCTGGAGGGACATGGCGCTGTCTTTCTTACTCGGCCGCGAGATCGGTGCGGGTCGGCGCGCGGCGTGATTTCAGTTCCGCCGCGATCAGGAAGGCGAGTTCGAGCGACTGCTCCGCGTTCAGGCGCGGATCGCAGAAGGTTTCATAGCGCGCGCCGAGATCGGCCTCGGAAAGCTGCCGCGCGCCGCCGATGCACTCGGTTACGTCCTGCCCGGTCATCTCGACATGGATGCCGCTCGGCGTGGTGCCCTCTGCCTCGTTGATGTCGAAAAAGCCGCGTACTTCGGACAGGATCGCCTCGAACCGGCGGGTCTTGACCTTGCCGGCAGTGGTGATCGTGTTGCCGTGCATCGGGTCGCATACCCAGGCGACGTTCCGGCCCTCGCGCCGCGTCGCGCGCAGCAGCCGGGACAGT
>DASVGZ010000088.1:0-2823 GCA_036379275.1 Acidiphilium sp.
GAGCCGATGCGCACCATGGTCGCGCCGCATTCGATCGCGGTCTCGAAATCGTCGGACATGCCGATCGAGCGTTCGGGCAGGCCGTGACTGTCGGCCATCGCCACCAGATCGCGGAAATACGGCGCGGGATCGGCGCCGAGCGGGGGAATCGCCATCAGGCCGCGCAATTTCTCGCCGAAGCGCGCGCGCATGTCGCGGATGAAGGAATCGGCCTCCGTGCGGGCGATTCCGGCTTTCTGGGGCTCGTCGCCGATATTCACCTGGATCAGAAGGTCGGGCAGCCTGCCCTCGCGTTCGGCGGCCTGGGCGAGCGATTCGGCGAGTTTCGGACGATCGAGGCTCTGGATCGTGTCGAACAGGCGAACCGCGTCGCGCGTTTTGTTGGTCTGCAACGGGCCGATCAGGTGAAGGACGAGATCGGGGCAGGCTGCACGCAGCGGCGGAAACTTCATCGCCGCCTCCTGAACCCGGTTTTCGCCGAAAACACGCTGGCCGGCGTCGAGCGCCTGCTCGACCGCGGCGACGGGTTTGGTTTTCGACACCGCGATCAGGGTTATGCTCCGCCCGGCGGCGGCACGGGCGATCCGCGCGTTGATATCGGCGAGGCGATCGGCGAGCGAGGCTTCCGGGGCGGGACGGTCGGGCATGGATGAACACCTGATCGCCGCCGCGCGCGCGGTCAAGCGCCGCCGCCGACTCGCCTTCCCGACCTTGTGGCTGTTCACCGACTCGAAGCGCCTGCCCGACCCGTTGCCGGCGATCGCCGCCCTGCCGCGCGGCATTTCCGGGGTGGTGTTCCGGCATGACGGCGCGGCGGGCCGGGCGGACCTGGGCCGGCGGATCGCCGCGCTGTGCCGGGTGCGGGGCATCGCCCTCGTTGTCGCCGGGACTCGGGCCGGAGACTGGCGACTCGCCGCCGCGCTTCACGCCGGGGTGCATCTGCGCGGCGGGGCAATGCCGCGAACGCGGTATCGCGGCCCGATCGTCACCGCCTCAGCTCACGGGCGGGCGGACCTGATCGCCGCCGCGCGCGCCGGGGTGGATCTGGTATTTCTCTCGCCCGCCTTCGTCACGGCGAGTCATCCGGGAGCCGCGCCGCTCGGCGCGGTACGCTGGGCCGGGCTTGCGCGACGGAGCAAAATTCCGGTGCTGGCGCTGGGCGGACTCGACGGGCGAAAGCAGCGCCGGCTGGGCGTTTTTTGCGCCGGAACCGGGGCGATCGGCGCCTTGTCCTGTCGCGAAAAGATAGTGTGACCTCAAAACAACAACCGGGTGAAAACCGGTATTCAACATGCAAAGAGCGGTTGCCTTGGAAGGCTTTATCGCTTTTATCTCCACTACCGCCGCATCCGGTTGCGGGCCTTCGTCGCTACGGGTCCGGGGTGCGGACAATATGTTTCTTGCCGGGATCACCGGTTTCATGGGGGACTGAATGCGCAAATTACTTATGGCCTCGGTGGCCACGCTCGGGCTGGTTGCCGGCGTTTCCGGAACCGCCTTTGCCCAGGCGGCACACCCGCCGGCACCCGGCTCTCTCGTCGTTCACCTGAACGGGCTGCTGAACGACCAGATCAACATGATCGGGTCGTCCGCGATGAATGTTGGCGGCTACAAGCTGAACCCGCTCGGCATGTCCGGCTATCTCCGCCTGTACCCGGGCTTCGACGCCCAGACCGAGGGCGGACTGCAATACGGTGTCGCCGCCGAACTGCGCATGGCCTATACCTCGGCCGGCACCGGTGAAGACGAATCCACCGAAGCCACCACGGTCCGCCGCGCCTATGCCTATGTCGGCACCGCGCAGGCCGGCTTCGTCCGCTTCGGCATGACCGATGGTCCGTGGAACCTGCTGTCCACCGGCGAATATTACGATTACGGCGACGGCAACAACTGGAACTCGGATGGCGGTGTCGGCGCCGCGGTGCCGGGCGTGACCGCGCCGAAGGCTCTGTTCACCTCGACCGGCGCCCTCTACACCACCAACAAGATCGTCTACATCTCGCCGGATCTTTTCGGCTTCAAGGCCGGATTCAGCTACGAGCCGAACTCGAATGCCTTCAAGGAAGGCGAGTCCTGCTCCTATGCGAGCATCGGCTGCGCGACCCTGGCCAGCGCGCCGGGCGGCGCGGGCGACTCGCGCCGCAAGAACACCATCGAGGCCGCGGTCCTGTATGCCGGCGAGTTCAGCGGCGTCGGCGTGAAGCTGGGCGGCGCCTACCTGATGGCCGCGCCGATCGGCAACAGCACGGGCGCTCCGATCGAGACCATCGTCTCGCCGGAAACCGGCTCGGTGACGCATATCACCGGATACAAGACCATGGGCGTCGCCCAGATCTCCGGCCAGGTGACCTATGCGGGCTTCCTGCTCGGCGCCAATGCCAAGACCGGCCAGGTCAACACCGGATATCACTTCCTGATGCCCGGCCAGCGCGACCTGATGTTCTATGAAGTGACCGGCATGTATACGATGGGCCCGGCCACGATCGGCGTTCAGTATTTCAACAACCAGTCGGCCGGCGCGTATATGCCCTACAATGGTCTCGGCCGGACCGAGACCGACTACGGCGCCGATGTCGGTGTGAACTACGCCCTGACTCCGCATTTCGGCGTCTATGCGGTCTATCTCTACGGCCATCGTCATCAGGCCGGCTATGACTTCATCTCCAGCACGGCCAGCACCGCGCACAACAACGTGCAGTCGCAGGCGATCAGCGTCGGCACCAAGTTCAAGTGGTAAGCTGATCCCAGGATCGGCAAACGCGAAAGGCGGCGGAGCAATCCGCCGCCTTTTTCATGTGCGATGGCGCTGATCGGGCCGGGTGC
>DASVGZ010000089.1:0-2439 GCA_036379275.1 Acidiphilium sp.
GCGGGATCGAGGTGATCCAGTTGCTGCCGAGAACGATGAACACCGCCATCCGGTAGATGCTGAGCGTGCCGAGGGTGGCGATGATCGGCGGGATTTTGCCGTGGATGATGAGCAGCGCGTTGATCAGGCCGAGAATGGCGCCGGCGGCGAGAAACACCGGGACCGTTTCGGCGAGGCTCCAGCCCGCTTCGAAGCAGGTGCCGCCGATCGCGGCGGCGAGGCCGAGCATCGAGCCGGTGGAAACGTCGATCCCGCCGGTCAGGATCACCACGGTCATGCCGATCGCCGGGATCAGGGTGATCGCGCTGCCGACGAACAGGTTGTCGAGATTGACCCGGCTCCAGAACGCGCCGTGCGAGCCGAAGCTGACCAGAGCGATCAGTACCGCGAGGGTGACGCAGAGAAGCGCCTCGCGCCCCGCCGGCAGGCGCTGGCGCAGGGGGAGGGACGCTGGACGCGCTGTCGGCATTGTCTGCCCGCTCATGCGGTCGGCTTTTTCATGCCGCGTGGAGGGCGCTGGCGCCGACCGCGGCGGCAAGAATCATTTCGGCCTGCATCGCGTCGCCTTCGGCCACCGTGACCACATGGCCGTGGCGCATCACGATCACCCGGTCGCTCACCGCGAGCACCTCGGGCAGGTCGGAGGAAATCACCACCACCGGCAGGCCGCCGGAAGCGAGGTCGCGGATGAAGTCATGAATCTCGTCCTTGGTGCCGATATCGATGCCGCGCGTGGGTTCGTCGAGGATCAGCAGCCGGAGCGACTGGCCGGCCCAGCGCGCGAACAGGGCCTTCTGCTGGTTGCCGCCGGAGAGCGTGCCGATCGCGATGGTTTCGTCGCGCGCCTTGATCCGGTAGCGGGCGATCAGCCGCCCGGCTTCGCTGCGCAACCGGGTGAAATCGAGCCGCATGACGGCGCCCGCGAAGCTGCCCAGCGTGCTTGCGGTGAGGTTCGCCTCCAGCGGTTTGGCTGAAAAAATTCCCTGCAATTTCCTGTCTTCCGGCAGATAGCCGATGCCGAGCGCGATCGCCTCGGCCGGATCGCGCGGGGCGACGGGTTTGCCGTTCAGCCTGATTTCACCGCTCTCGGGCCGGAGCGCGCCGAAGGCGGCCAGCGCGACCTCGCTGCGGCCGGAGCCGACCAGGCCGTAGATGCCGGTGACCCGCCCGGCCGGGATCGACCAGTTGACGTCGCGATAGAGCGTGCCACGGGTGAGGCCGGTGATCTCGAAGGCCGGCGGCAGGTCGGCGGAGGATTTGCGGTCCGAGCGTGGCTGGCCGTAATCGCGGCTCGACTTGCCCGCCATCAGGGCGAGCAGCTTCGCCTCGTCGAGTTCGTCGGCGCGGGCGGCGCCGGTTACCCGCCCGTCGGTGAGAACGGTGACCCGGTCGGCGATCTTGCGGATTTCGTCGAGCCGGTGGGTGATGTAGACGATCGCCCGCCCGTCCGCGCGCAGGCGGTGGATGATGGTGAACAGCCGGTCGGTTTCCGCCTGCGACAGGATCGAGGTGGGTTCATCGAAAATGATGACCCGGGCGTTCTGGTTGAGCGCCTTGGCGATCAGAACGAGTTGCTGATAGCCGAGGCTGAGGCTGCCCATCGGCCGGGCGAGCAGATCGTCACCCAGATCGAGCCGGGCGAACCAGGGTTTTACCTGCTCCGCCATTGCTGCCTTGCGGATCAGGCCGAACCGCCTTGTGATCTCGCTGCCGGCGAAGATGTTTTCCAGCACGGAAAGGTGCGGATAGATCATCGGCTCCTGATACACGGCGGCGATGCCGGCCGAGCGCGCATCCTCGGGGTGAGCAAAACGGCGCGGTTCGCCATCGACCCTGATTTCGCCGCCGTCCGGCACGATCGCACCGGTGAGAACGCGGATCAGGGTCGACTTGCCGGCGCCGTTCTCGCCGAGCAGGGCATGGGTTTCGCCCGGCAGGATCGCGAGGTCGACGCCGGCAAGCGCGGTGACGCCGCCGAAGCGCTTGACGATTCCGGCAAGGTCGACCTTCGGCATCGATACGTCAGAAATTCAGGCTGACATTGGATTTGTTGATGACCAGCGGATTGCCGAGCAGAAGCGTGTTGGTCTTCGGGAAATACTTCACCTTCTGCGCGAGCCCGGGCACCGTGTTCTCGGTTTTGAACGGCTTGTGCTCGAGTTCCTGCATGATGCCCCAGCAGGTCAGATAGCCGAGGTCGATCGGGTTCCACAGGACCACGCTTTTCACCGTGCCGTTCAGGATGAACGGGCGGATCGAATTCGGATCGGTGATGCCGGTGACGGCAACCTTGCCCGAGAGGCCGGCGCGAAGAACCGCCTGGGCGGCGCCGGGCACGGCGGTGGAATTGATGCCGACGATCCCCTTCAGATGCGGGTAGGCGGACAGCAACTGGCCGGTGACCTGGGTTGCCTTGTTGATGTCCTCACCCGCGTACTG
>DASVGZ010000090.1:0-3527 GCA_036379275.1 Acidiphilium sp.
AGCGCGGCGAGATCGTCCCGCACCAGAGCCATCATCGACCCCACCGCCTGATCGCGCACCACCTTCAGCCACACTGCCGGATCGGCGACGGTCAGGCCCGGCCCGGCCAACGCCGTGCCATGGCGCGCTGCGAGGTCCGCGCCGACCGGGATCAGATAATCGCCCGGATATTGCAGTCCGGTCGGGGTCGCCGCGGCGAAATCCGCCTCGCCCATCGCGGTGCCGAGCGCTTGCAGATACCGCCAGTAGACCGACCAGGCGAGCGCGATCACCTGCGCGCCGGCATCGTTGATGTAATACTCGCGGGTCACGTCGAACCCGACCCTGGCGAGCAGGGAGGCGAGCGCGTCGCCGACCACCGCGCCCCGGCAATGGCCGACGGTCAGCGGTCCGGTCGGATTCGCCGACACGTATTCGACATTGACCTTCTCGCCCTGCCCGAGATTACTCGCGCCATAGGCCTCGCCCGCGCGCAAAATTGCGGCGATCTGCCAGTGCCACACTGCGCGATCGAGCGTCACGTTGACGAAACCCGGCCCCGCCGGTTCCGCCTTCGCGATCTCGCTCCGCGCGCCGAGCCGTTCGGCAAGGCCGGCGGCGATGTCGCGCGGCGCCATGCCCAGAGGCTTCGCCGCGATCAGCGCCGCGTTGGTTGCCGCATCGCCATGCGCGGCATCGCGGGTCGGCGTGACCTCGATGCGCGCGAGCACATCCTCTGCAAGGCCCGGATGCAGGGCGGAGAGTTCGGCCAGCACGATGCTGCGCAGATCAGCGAACAGGTTTTCAGTCATATACGGTACCTCAGGCGGCGGAATGCGGGTCGGTCAGGCGGCGATGCTCGTCGAGCGCGAAACGGTCGGTCATGCCGGCGATGTAGTCGCGCACCGCCTCGGCGGCGGCCTCGCTGTGCGGCGGGCCGGCCCGCTCGTGCCAGTCATCGCGCAACAAGTCGGGGCGGGCGAGAAACAGGGTCGCCATGTCGCGCACCACGGCCTCGACCTTGTGGGTCATGCGGTTGACCCGCCAGTGGCGGTACATCCTGGCATAAAGAAAATCCCGGATCGCCCGGTTGGCCTCGGCGAGCCCGGCGGGAAAGCCAATCACCGGTCCGTCCGCCGCACGGATCGCATCGGCCGATCGCGGCGCGAGCGCTTCGAGCCGCTTCCTGCTTTCGGCCAGTGCTCCGGTGACGAACACCCCGATCATCTGGCGCACCATATGCGCCCGCACCCGGCGCGCCTCGGCGGTCAGCCCGCGCGCCTCCGCGAGCGCCGTGCCGACCACCGGCAAATGAGCGAGATCGTCGAGTCCGAACAGCCCGGCGCGCAGTCCGTCGTCGATGTCGTGGGCGTGATAGGCGATATCGTCGGACAGCGCCGCCACCTGTGCCTCGGCCGAGGCCTGGCGGGCGAGGTCGAGCGGAAACTCGTTGTCGAACGCGGCGATATAGGCCGGCGGATGGCGCAGCGGACCGTTGTGCTTGGCGATGCCCTCCAGCGTTTCCCAGGTGAGATTCAGCCCGTCGAAACCGGCATAGCGGCGCTCCAGAAGGGTCACGGCCCGCAAACTCTGGGCGTTGTGGTCGAACCCGCCATGGCCGGCGAGCGCCTCGTTCAGCCCCGCTTCCCCGGCATGACCGAACGGCGGATGGCCGAGATCGTGCGCCAGCGCCAGCGCCTCGGTCAGATCCTCGTCGAGCCCCAGTCCTCGGGCGATGCTGCGCGCGATCTGCGCGACCTCGAGGCTGTGGGTCAGCCGGGTGCGATAGAAATCGCCCTCGTGGATCACGAAAACCTGGGTCTTGTATTGCAGCTTGCGGAAGGCGTTGCTGTGCAGCACCCGGTCGCGGTCGCGCTGGAACGCCGAGCGCGTCGGGCTGTCCGGCTCGGGATATCGGCGTCCGCGCGAGGCGGCGGCGTGCGCGGCGTATGGGGCGAGCGACATGCCGCCCGGCTTACAGGAGCCCCGCGTCTTCTCCAAGCCACGCCGGAGCGGCGGCAGCCCCCCATGGTCAGGCGGCGTTTCCCGCCCGCGCGGCCTCGATCCCGGCGATGTCGATCCGGCGCATGGTCATCATCGCCTCCATCGCTCGCTTCGCGGCTGCCCGATCCGGATCCTTCAGCGCGGCCATCAGGGCGCGCGGCACGATCTGCCACGAGAATCCCCAGCGATCCCTGCACCAACTGCATTCGCTTTCACTGCCGCCATTCCCGACGATCGCGTCCCAGTAACGGTCGGTTTCCGCCTGATCCTCGGTCATCACCTGAAAGCTCACCGCCTCATTCGGTTTGAACGTACTTCCGCCGTTCAAGCCGACGAAAGCCCGCCCGAGCACAGTGAACTCGACGACCAACTCATCCCCCTGTTTACCGCCCGGATGATCGGAGGGCGACCGAAGCGCCTGCCCGACATGACTGTCGGGAAAAGTGGCCGCATAGAATTCCGCCGCTTTCCGCGCCTCGCCATGGTCGAACCATAGACAGGTGACCAGTTTTTCAGCCATCGAATTTCCTCCACCTGATACGATTTGATATATTGATATCAACCAAAACCATAGAGTTGACGATTCCCGGCTTCAAGGCCTGACCAATACCGACCTCGAAATCCGGATCGATGCCGGGGTTCTGATTCGTTCAATAACTGATTATATAGGGGCCATGAGCGACACGATGGACCGGTTCCGGATCAGCGACGGCGCGGCACACAAGATCGCCGCGATCATGGCGGGCGAGCCGCCCGGCTCTGCCCTCAGGGTTGAGGTGCTGGCCGGTGGCTGCAACGGACTTCAGTACAAATTCGACCTCACCACCGAAATCGCCGGGGACGATCTCGTCATCGAGCGCAGCGGCGCGCGGGTCGCGGTCGACCCGACCAGTCTCGACCTGCTGGATGGCGCCGAACTCGACTACAAGGATTCCCTGATCGGCGCGCATTTCGCGGTCGGCAACCCGAAAGCGAAAACCTCCTGCGGCTGCGGCACGTCGTTCTCGGTTGATTAAGCTCGCCACCTGGAACGTCAATTCGGTCCGCACCCGCTCGGGGCTGGTCGCGGATTTCCTCGCGCGCGAGCAGCCCGACCTTCTGCTGATGCAGGAAATCAAGTGCGAGGCCGCGCAGTTCCCGAAGGACGCCTTCGAACCCCTCGGTTACCGTGCCGAAATCGTCGGCCAGAAATCCTATAACGGCGTCGCCATTCTCTCGCGCGAGGCTGTCGAACCCCGCCGCATCGCCCTGCCCGGCCAGGAGGATGACGGCAAGGCCCGCTACCTCGAAATCGGCTTTCGCGGCCTCGCCATCGGCAATCTCTATCTGCCGAACGGCAATTCCGGCGGCGAGGACGGCTACCGCACCAAGCTGGACTGGATGGCGAATCTGCGTCGCCATGCCGCATCGCTGCTCGACTCGGAGCAGGATTTCCTTCTCGCCGGCGACTACAATGTCTGCCCGTCCGACACCGATTTCGCGAAAGGCGCGCTCGGGCCGGACGACGCCCTTGTCCGCCCGGAAACCCGCGCCGAATTCAACGC
>DASVGZ010000091.1:0-3382 GCA_036379275.1 Acidiphilium sp.
TATTATCTAACTATATGTCATTTTCACTATTGACAACCGGATCAAAAATGTTCATATTTCGTCCGTGAATTCGGACGCACCTTCATCAACCCCGACGCCGGCCCGGACCATCGAGGCGCTGATCCGCCTCATCGAAACCCTCTGCGCCATCCTCGGCTGCTGGAGCGGAACCGGCGCGTCCAACGCACGGCAGCTCGCCCGGTCCGTGCAAACCCTGCGCGATCTTGCCGAGCAGGTCCGCGCCATCCATGCCGACCGCACGGCCGCCGCGACCATCAACCCTCTCGAAGCCACTCCCCGCGTTCCGTCGAAAATTGCAACGCCCCGCCCGCGTACAAAATCGTCACTGCGAGGCCGTGTAACGGCCGAAGCAGTCCATTCTGTCGCAGGCAACCCCCTTACACGAGCAATCCACCCTGCCGCCCGCTCACCGCCCGGACCACGCGCAACACACACCCGCCCAACCCTGTCCGGTCTCACCGGACGGGGCCATCGGCGCTGGAAAACGCTCAGTCCGCGAACGGATCGGCCATCAAAATCGTGTCGTCGCGCTCCGGGCTGGTGGAAAGCAGGGTCACCGGGCACTCCACCAGCTCCTCGATCCGGCGTACGTATTTGATCGCCTGCGCCGGCAGGTCGGCATAGGAGCGCGCCCCCCGGGTCGAGCCGGACCAGCCTTCGATGGTCTCGTACACCGGCTCCGCTCCGGCCTGAGCCGCCGCCCCCGCCGGCAGATGCCGATAGGTCGCCCCGCCGATCGTATACCCGACGCCGATTTTCAGTTCGGGCAGCCCGTCCAGCACGTCGAGCTTGGTCAGCGCCAGCCCCTGAATCCCGCCGACCCGCACCGCCTGGCGGACCAGTGCCGCGTCGAACCAGCCGCAGCGGCGCGGCCGGCCGGTCACGGTGCCGAATTCATGGCCCCGTTCGCCAAGCAGCCTTCCGGTCTCATTGTCGAGTTCGGTCGGAAACGGACCGGAACCGACCCGCGTGCAATAGGCCTTGGCGATGCCGAGCACCCGCCCCGTCGCATCCGGCCCGAGGCCGGACCCCGCGCCGACCTGTCCGGCAACGGTGTTGGACGAGGTGACAAACGGATAGGTGCCGTGATCGACATCCAGCATCACTGCCTGCGCCCCCTCGAACAGGATGCGCGCGCCGGATTTGCGGGCATCGCCCAGCCGTTCCCATACCGGTTCGGCGAAAGGCAAAATTTTCGGCGCCAGCGCCAGCAATTCGTCGAGCAGCGCCTGCTTCTCGAAGGTTTCCGCGCCCAGTCCGGCCAGCAGGGTGTTGTGGTGGAGCAGCAGCTCGTCGAGCCGCCAGTCCAGGGTTTCCGGCTCGGCCAGATCGCAAACGCGGATCGCCCGGCGCGCCACCTTGTCCTCATAGGCCGGCCCGATGCCGCGCCCGGTGGTGCCGATCTTCCGCTCGCCGCGCGCGGCCTCGCGGGCGCGGTCGATCGCGGCATGAACCGGCAAGATCAGCGGCGCATTGTCGGCGATCCGCAGGGTCTCCGGCGTGATCTCGAGCCCGAGGTCGCGCATCCGGCCGATCTCGGCGAGCAGCGCCACGGGGTCGATCACCACGCCGTTGCCGATGATGCCGAGCTTGCCGCGCACGAGGCCGGATGGCAGCAGCGAGAGCTTGTAGGTCTGGTTGCCGACCACCAGCGTATGGCCCGCATTGTGCCCGCCCTGGAACCGCACCACGATATCGGCGCGAGAGGCCAGCCAGTCGACCACCTTGCCCTTGCCTTCGTCGCCCCATTGCGCGCCGATGATGGTGACATTCGCCATGGATCAGTGTCCTTCGATGGGGGTGGCGCGGCCATCGCGCCAGACATGGGTGCAGCCGAGGCGGCGCGCCTCGGCGGGGGAATCGGCGGCCTCGCCGAGGCCGGCGACGGTGGAATAGCCCTTCGCGCGGCAGGCGGCGGCATCGTCCGGCGCGGTTCCGGCCGGCAGATAGAGCCGGTGCCGAAGCGCCGGGCGCGGCGCGGATTTGAGAATCGTGTCGGGATACAGCGTGATTCCGGTGGCGAACTCGCCATTGTCGCACAGATAGCGCCCGCCCCGGCCCAGTTCGGCCTGCCGGCCCGGCGCGAAGAACGTGACCGCGACCCCGGTGTGATAGCGGTAGCCGCGAAATTCCACCGGATCGACGGTGAGGCGCAGCTCGGGCGCGAGATGGCGGATCGCCGCCACCGTTGCGGCGAGGCGTTCGGCCATCGGCCGCGCCGGCTCCGGCAGGGCGATCCGGCCGATCGCGGCAAGCGCCGCATCGGCGGCACCGGCGGCGCCGAGCAGGGCGAGCAGCGCATCGGCGAGCGGACCGCCATGGGCGGCGATGCCGGCGGCATCCTTGCGGTCGAGCGCCCGGGTCAGCGCGGCATGATTGGTGCTCTCGCCCAGCAGGGCCGGGATCAGCGGCGGCATGGTGAGATCGACGCTGATCGGAAACACCCCGGCGGCGGCGAGCGAGGCGGCGGCGACCGCGATGGTCTCGGCATCCGCCTCCGGCAGATCGGGGCCGATCAGCTCGATCCCAGCCTGGGCGACCTGGCGTTCCGGCGCGCGCTGCGAGCCGCGCACCAGAAGGCACTGCCCGGCATAGGCGAGCCGGAGCGGCCGGGGCGCGGCAGCCAGCCGCGTCGTCGCGATCCGCGCGATCTGCGGCGTGGTGTCGGCGCGCAACCCCATCATGCGCTGGGAATCCGGGTCCATGAAGCGATAGGTCTGGTCGGCCACCGCGGCCCCCGAGCCGGCGAGCAGGGTCTGTTCGAATTCGACCAGCGGCGGTTTGACCCGCTGGTAGCCATGGGCGCCGAAGGTCGTGGTGAGGGTTTCGATCAGCCGCGCCTCGTATTCGGCGTCGGGCGGCAGAAGATCGGTGAAGCCTGCGGGCAGCAGGGCGGGATGGGGCAGATCCTCGGTCATTCCAGCGCTTCCAGTGAACGCGGGCCTATAGCACCCGCATGGGCGCGGGCCAATTCAGGCTGGCATCCCGACGCTCGCTATGGCAAGGTTCCGCAACCTTAACGGGCATTACGCCGTGCTGTTCAACTCGTCGGTCTTCGTCGTTGGGTTTCTGCCGGTCTTTCTGGCCGGATTCGCCTTGGCCGGATGGCGGTTTGGCCCGCGCGCGGCGCTTTCGGTCCTGCTTCTGGCAAGCCTGTTCTTCTATGCGTGGTGGAAGCCGGTCCTGCTGCCGCTTCTGGTCGGCTCGATCCTCGGCAACCACGCGCTGCTGCGCGCGATGCGCGGGTCGCGACGGCCGAAACCATGGCTCGTCTTTGGAATCGCGGCGAATCTGGGCCTGCTCGGCTGGTTCAAATATGCCGGCCTGCTCGCCGCGACCGGAGCGGCGATCCTTGGCATAA
>DASVGZ010000092.1:0-4124 GCA_036379275.1 Acidiphilium sp.
GATACGGCGGATGCGCTCGACGATGACCGGCAGGGCGGTGATGGCGGGGAAGTCGATGGTGGCGGTCAAAGCGTCGCCCCGCTGCGCCGGGCTGATCGCGATGGTGCCGGACGCGCCATCGAGAGTGATCGTGCGGGCGTAGCGGTCGGGGCGGACCGATTCGACACCCGGTATTGCGCGGGCGGCGAGGAAGCCGATGATCGCCGGCCAGTCGTAAGGCGGTTTGTAGGGCAGGGTAAGAATGATCGGGGAACTGGCTGCCATCGGCGTTTTCGAACCGCGCAGGCTGCCGGGCGGGCGGGCAAACAGGGCCTGAAATGTATCGTTGAACCGGCGCACGCTGCCGAAGCCGGCGGCGAGGGCGATTTCGGCCATCGGCAGCGAGGTTTCCACGATCAGGCGCTTGGCGAAATCGACCCGGCGGGCCGAGGCGACCGCTTTCGGCGAGGCGCCGAGATGCTGGTGGAACAGGCGGCGGAGTTGGCGGCCGCCGATGCCAAGACGGGACGCGAGGGTTTCGACATCACCGTGATTGAGCGCGCCGGCGGCGATCAGCGTCATTGCGCGGGAGACGGTGCTCCACGTGCCGTGCCAGGCGCCGAGTTCCGGCGAGGTTTCCGGCCGGCAGCGCAGGCAGGGGCGGAAACCGGCGGCCTGGGCGGCGGCGGCGCTCGGCAGGAAGATGATGTTTTCGAGCTTTGGCGGCGGGGTCGGGCAGATCGGGCGGCAATAGATTCCGGTGGTGCGGACGGCGGTGAAGAATCGTCCGTCGAACCGGGCGTCGCGTGCCAGCATGGCACGGTAGCAGAGATCGCGATCGAGGATCATCCGGGCATCATGGCATGGCGGGGCAGAACGGTCTCGCCATTTTCGGACATGGTGGGCGAAAATCAGCCGGGGGTTGCTCCGGTGAGGGCGCGGGCGAATTCGGTGGCGTCGAACGGGCGAAGATCGGCCGCGGCTTCGCCGACCCCGATCGCATGAACCGGGAGTGAAAACGCCTCGGCAAGGGCGACGACCACGCCGGCGCGAGCGGAGCCGTCGAGTTTGGTGACGATCAGGCCGGTGAGATCGACCATCTCCTTGAACGTCCTGACCTGGGCAAGGGCGTTTTGGCCGGTGGTGGCATCGAGCGTCAGCAGGACCGCGTGGGGAGCGGTTTCGTCCTGCTTGCGGATGACGCGGATGATCTTGCGAAGTTCCTCCATCAATGCCGCCTTGTTGTGCAGGCGGCCGGCGGTATCGATGAGGACGATATCGGCGCCGTCGCGCCCGGCGCGGGCGAGGGCGTCGAAGACGAGACCGGCGGGGTCGGCCTCGGGTGCGCCGGCGATGACCGGAGCGCCGGTGCGTTCGCCCCAGATCTGCAACTGTTCGACCGCGGCGGCGCGGAAGGTATCGCCGGCGACCAGAACCGGTTTCAGCCCGACTTCGACATAGGACTGGGCGAGTTTGCCGATGGTGGTGGTCTTGCCGGTGCCGTTCACCCCGACCATCAGAACGACGAAGGGTTTTCTGTTCCGGTCGATGGCGAGAGGGTGGGCGACCGGCGTCAGGATTTCCGCGATTTCCTCGGCTAAGGCAGTGCGGATTTCGGGGTCGGTGACATCCTTGCCGAAGCGGGTGCGGCGGAACGCCTTGATCACCCGGGATGCGACGGCCGGGCCGAGATCGGCGGCGATCAGAAGGTCTTCGAGCTCCTCCAGGGCTTCGTCGTCAAGCTTGCGCTTCGTGAAGGTGCCGGAGATGCCGGTCGTGAGTTTCTGGGTGCTGCGCGACAGCCCGGACTTGAGGCGAGAAAGAAAACCGAGAGCCATGTCAGACGGCGTCCAGGCCGGCGATCGGGGTGGCGGTCAGGCCGGAAGTGTCGGCACCGGTGATGCGGCACGAGACGATTTGTCCCTGTGTGGCCGGGGCAGCGAGGCGCGCGGGAGAAAAATCCTCAGTGTGGCCGGAGGTTTCGGATTCGGCGAGAACGGTGGCGGTGGTGCCGATCGCGGCGTGGAACCGGGCTTCGGCACGGCGCTGGCCGGCCTCGCGCAGGCGGGCGGCGCGGGCGCGGCGCTCGGCCATGGGCAGGGCGGGAATCCGCGCGGCCGGCGTGCCCTTGCGGGCGCTGTAGGGAAACACATGGAGATAATCGAGGCCGGCCTCATCGATCAGGCTGAGTGTGTCGGCGAACATGGCCTCATCCTCGGTGGGGAAGCCGGCAATGAGGTCGGCGCCGAGTGCGATGCCCGGGCGGAGCGCACGGGCGCGGGCAGCGGCGTCGATGACGTGCTGGCGGAGGTGGCGGCGCTTCATGCGCTTCAGGATCATGTCCGATCCCGCCTGCACCGAGAGATGCAGATGCGGCATCAGGCGCGGTTCCTCGGTGAGGAGGCGCCAGAGATCGTCGTCGATTTCAGCGGGGTCGATCGAGGACAGGCGCAGGCGCGGCAGTTCGGGCACTGCGGCAAGCAGCCGGCGCGCGAGCTGGCCGAGTTTCGGCGCGCCCGGCAGATCGGCGCCGTAGGAGGTGAGATCGACGCCGGTAAGGACGATTTCCGCGTATCCTTTCGCCACGAGCGTGCGGACCTGATCGGCGATCGCGCCCATCGGGATCGAGCGGGATGGGCCGCGTCCGTAAGGGATGATGCAGAAGGTGCAGCGATGGTCGCAGCCCTGCTGGACTTCGATGAAGGCGCGGGCGCGGGTGCCGAAACCGTCGATCAGGTGCGCCGCGGTCTGGCGGATCTCCATGATGTCGGCGACCAGGATCGGGATGTCGGATTTCCAGGCCTCGGGGTCGAGCTTTTCGACATTGCCGAGAACCCGGGTAACGCCGGGAAGCCGGGCCCAGGATACGGGGTCGATCTGCGCGGCGCAGCCGGTGACGACGATATTTGCGTCCGGATGCTCGCGGCGGGCGCGCCGGACCGCCTGGCGGGCCTGGCGTTCGGCCTCGGCGGTGACGGCGCAGGTGTTGATGATGACGGTATCGCCGAGATCGGCGGCCTCGGCGTGGCCGCGCATCACCTCGCTCTCGAAGGCGTTGAGGCGGCAGCCGAAGGTGACGATATCGAGGGTCATGCCGGCAGCAGTTCAGGTGACAATTCGCCCTCGAACACGGTGGCGACCGGGCCTTCCATCAGGACGTGATTGTCTTCCTCGCGCCAGGTGATGGTGAGAATGCCGCCATCCATCTCGATCGCGGCGCGGCGGGCGGCGAGACCGCGACGATGGGCGTTGACAAGGGCGGCGCAGGCGCCGGAGCCGCAGGCGAGGGTCAGCCCGGCGCCGCGTTCCCAGACGCGCAGGCGGATGCGCTCCGGGGTTTCGATGCGGGCGAAACCGATATTCGCGCGTTCGGGGAAAATCCGCGCGCGTTCAAGGGCGGGGCCGAGTGTGTCGATCGGCAGGCGTTTGATGTCATCGACGAAAAATGTCGCGTGCGGATTGCCCATCGAACAGGCGGCAGGGTCTTCGACCGGCCCCATCGCGAGGCGGAGACGGAGCGTGTCCATCGGTTCGGAGAGCGGGATATCGGCCCAGTCGAGACGCGGCGGACCCATATCGACCTCGACCACGTTCGGCCCCTTGATGATCGCGGGCAGAAGGCCGGCGTTGGTGCGGATGACGAGGCTTCGCGCGCCGGTCTCGGCGGCGAGCAGGGCGGCGACACAGCGCGTCGCGTTGCCGCAGGCTCCCGATTCCGAACCGTCGGCATTCAGGATGCGCATGAAGACGTCGGCCCCGGAATCCGGCTCAACGTCCGGCTCGATCAGGATGATCTGGTCGCAGCCGACGCCGCGGCGACGGTCGGCGAGGCGGGTGGCCTGAGCCTGGGTGAGCGTGAGGGCATGATCGCGGGTGTCGAGCACGACGAAATCGTTGCCCGCTCCCTGCATCTTCACGAAGGGAAGGCCGGTCCGCATGGTGGGGTCTATATGGCGTCGGCGCGCGATGCGAAAGAGGTGGTCATCCGGGAGAGAGTGTTTTCGGGGCAAAGACGCACCATTGCGCGCCGGGACAGCGCCAGCATTCCGGTTTGCGTGCCTTGCAGAGATAGCGGCCATGCAGGATCAGCCAGTGATGGGCGGGGCGGAGCATGTCCTTCGGGATGCGGGCGACCAGAGCATCCT